>JAIEQO010000279.1 GCA_019747655.1 Gemmataceae bacterium
GCGCGGGCGTAGGCGGCCTCGGGCTCGGCCGGCTGGCCGTCGATGGTGGCGGCCGGGGGCGTGCCCGTGTTCTGCCGGGCGAACCACGGCCGGGCGAGGTGGCAGGCCCCGTCGGCCGCGACCACCCGGCCGGCGTCGGCCGTCACCGCCAGGTCGTCGCACACGCACCCGCAGACGGGGCAGCCGACGGCGCGGAAGGTCTCGGGCATGGGTGGGACCCGCAAGCGGACCAGGGGTTGTCACCCCTGGCTACCGTCGGTCGCCCCTCCGGGGCTCGGGGCCTTAGAGCCGCGGAGCGGCGGCCGCGTGTAGCCAGGGGCGCGAGCCCCTGGGAGCCGTCACCGGGCGAACGCCTTGGTCCCCTCCCGGTACGCCTTCAGGGCGTCGGCCGGGAGGGTGAACAGGGCCTCGGCCCCCGGCTTCCCGAGGACCGCCGCCCGGTCCCCGGACTCGACCGGCGCCCCGAGGTCCAGCACCACCGGGGGCTCGCCGTCCCGGTCCAGGGTGATCTCGAACCCGCCCTCCTCCGGCGGGAACCGGTACTTCGGCAGCCGGCCGGGGGGCAGGTCGCCCTTCACCCGCAGCTCCCGGACCGCCCGGACGAACTCGTCCACCTTGGCCGGGGCGACGTCGAACCCGGGCAGGGACGACTTGCCCACCGCCCACCCGCCCGGCTTCCGCTCGAACGCCAGCTCGACCACCGCCCCGGTCGCCTCCTTCCACCCGCGGACGGTCACGCCCTTCACCTTCGCCGGGTCGAACGCGGCCACCGTCCGGTCCCGCACGTCGGCCCCGGCCAGCTTGTCGAACGTCGCCTTCGGGACGGTGAACACCGGCTCCCGCCCGCCGACCCGGGCGTACACGCTCTGCTTGTCCTCGGTCTCGTTGCCGAAGAAGTACACCCGCTCCTTGTCGGCCGCGGGCGGCGTCCCCCCGAGCGGGGCCGGCCCCGGGTCGAGCCCGACCTCAGCCTTGAGCCGCGGGTTCTCGGGGGCCAGCCCGTACCCGGCCAACTGCTGCGGCGTCGGCTGCTCGGCGACGAACCGGCCGACGGAGGTGTCGGCTAACAGCCGCAGCAGGTCGCCGACCGCGGCCGCGTCGGCCGGCCGGCCCTTCCGGTCGTCCGGCTTGACGTACACCCACTTGTTCTCCGGCAGGGCCGACCCGGCCGCCTTCTCCCGGCTCACCTCCAGGGTGACGGTCTTGTCCTGGGTGATCGTCAGCCGGTCGGCCAGGAACTCGGGGAACCGCTTGAGGGTCGGGTCGAGGAGGTCGAGCCGGCGGCGGCCGGCGGCGGCCACCACGTCCTGCTCGGCCGGGTCGGCGCCGACCTTCACCCGGTCGGGCAGGACGAAGTCGGCCTGGGCCCCGCCGGGCAGGGTCCGCCGGACGAAGGTGCCCTCCTTGTCCCGGGCCCCGAACACCAGGGTCGTCGGGTTGGCCCCGGCCCGGAGCTTCGGCTCGGCCTTCGGGTCCGCCTTCGGGTCGGCGCTGGGTTCGACGGCGTCGGCCCAGAGCTTGACCTCGGCCTTGACCTGGTCCGGGGCGAACCGGGCGTCGGTACGGGCCGGGAAGTCCTTCACCAGCCGGGGCTGACCCAAGAGCGCGAGCAGGTCGGCGACGGCCTTCTGGCTGGCGGCCTGGGGGTCGTTCGGGCCGCCGTACAGCTTCCACTCTCCGCCGACCTTGCGGAGCTTGACCGTGTCCTTGCCGACGGTGATGTCGACGGCGTCGGTCCGGGTCTTGAGGTCGTCCTTGAGCAGGTCGCGGTCGCGGAGCGGGGTCGGGTCGTTGACCACCGCGGCCACCCCGTCGAACGCCGGCCCGGGCGTCACCCGGATCACCCCCGGCGTCCCCTCGACCCGCACGTAGACGGTGTTCGACGGCGGCACGGGCGGTGCCCCGGCGGCCGGCGGGGGCGGGGCCGGCGGCTTGCCGACGTAGGCCACCTCCGGCGGGCCGTCCTTCCCCTTCAGCTCGACCCGCAGGAGGTCCGGGTTGTCCGGGTTCAGCCCGTACTCCTTCAGGTCCTTCACGTCGGTGATGAAGTCGGCCGCCGACCCGGCCTGGAGCCCGGTCAGGGCGCTGACCAACTGCCGGACGCCGGTGATAGCGGCCGCGCCGGGGGTGGCGGCCGAGGCGTCGCCGGCGGCCGCGGCGTCGCCCCACCCGGCCGGGGCGGCGAACTGCCACC
>JAIEQO010000729.1 GCA_019747655.1 Gemmataceae bacterium
CCTCGACCGGCGGCGGTGGATCGGCCACCGCGGGCGGGGGCGGCGGGAGGGGGTCGACGACCGGCTCGGGCCGGGTCACGGCCGGAACCGGGACATGGACGGCGGGCGGGGGCGGTGGCGGAGGCGGAGGCGAGGCGAACACCGCCGCGTCGCCGTCGGCCTCGACCTCCCAGCCGGCAATCACCCCCTCCTGGAGGGTGAGCCGGCGGTTCGACGGCCCGAGCAGGCTGATCGAGGTGGGGCCGAGGTCGAGGATGACGCCCGACTTCTCGTTCCCGTTGTTGAGCAGGAGGGTGATCCGGGATCCGACCCGGGCCTCCGCGCGGATGCGGTCAAGGGGGGAGTCGGACATGGGTGCCGTCGGGTTGGGCGAGCCGCCGCGGGCCGACCCACGGTGGCGGTGGGTCGGGTGCAGGTCGCGGCGGATCCGTTGGGCCGGGTGGCTACCTTACATTACCGCCGGGGCGGCGGATTGACACCGGTGTTTCGGCCCGGCGGCTTCAGCGGGCCGACCCAGCCTCGTGACCGTGGGGGTGCCGACTGCCGGAAAGCCGGCACCAACCCGTTCAGCCGGCCGGCGTGTGTGCCGAGCCCGTGAACGGATATCACCGCAGTGGGCGCGGCCCCACTCTGGTGAGGGAGTTATGAGGACATCCGATCCGTGGTGCGCATCTGGGTGCCTGATCTTCCACTGCCGGCCAGTTATTGCGGTTTATTCTGAAATTCTGAGTTGACGGGCGGAACGAAACGGGTAGCATGGTTTCTGAAACGATACAGACCTCGCAACCCGCACGAACCGGCCCACCGCTGCCGGCTCGTCGTCACACACCCAGGAACGCCGCCCGTGCTTGTGACGGACCCGCATCGGCTCGCGCACTCCCTCGACCACCCATCCTCACCAGGAGCAATATTCCGCCGTCGCCCGGGAATTTGTGTCCGGTGACCCGCCGCAGTCTCGTTAACTCGGCAGACCGGTAATCCGCCGTCCGACGCCCCGGACCCGGGCCGACCGACTCGTGTACCCACGGGCGTGACCCGCCCGCCGACCGTCCGCCGTTCGGACTTCGACCCCCGGCCCTGCCGGGCGGCCCCGGCCGCCGCATGGCCTGTACCCTCCCCCATCAGGTTCCCGTGATGCGCACCCCCGCCTTCCGCAACTGGCTGACCCGGCTGTTCGGCGTCCGCGGCCCGGTCCGCCGCCGGCGGCTCGACCGCCCGGCCGTCCGCCGCCCGGCGTTCGCCGTCGAGACGCTCGAGTGCCGGACCGTACCGGCCGCCATCACCTACGTCGACGACGACTGGGCCCTGCTCCCCGACGGCACCCTGGTCGATGCCGACCCGGACCCGGTCGGCGTCCAGCTCGCTACGATCGGGACGGACGCCTTCGACACGATCCAGGAGGGCGTCGACAACGTCGACCCGGGCGGGACGGTCCTCGTCAACCCAGGAACGTACACCGAGAACGTCACGATCGACATGAACCTGGACCTGTTGTCGCGCAGCGGCCGGGCCGTGACCACCATCCAGGGTATCTCCAACGCCGGGGCCCTCGGCGCCGTGACGGTGACGAACAACACCACCGGGGTGCAGATCGGCGACACCGCCCAAGGGTTCACCATCGTCGGGATCGACAACGGCAACCCGGCGGTCGAGAACGCGGCCGTCTACTTCCAGGGCAACCACAGCAACGCGGTCGTCCGGGACAACGAGATCGAGGCGGCCGGCGACCTCGGCCTGCTCACCGAGTTCTCGGCCGTCGTCTCCGGGTTCGTTATCGACGGGAACGAGTTCTCCGGGAAGACGTTCGTCGGGGCCAACCCGGACGGGCTCGGGACCTCCGACCAGTTCACCCAGCCGAACCGACCCCGGCAGGTGGCGGTGATCAGCGGCGGGGTCGGGGGCGGGAACACCTCGAACGTCACCTTCACCGGCAACACGATCACCGCCACCGCCGGTGGGCTGAACCCGTCGAACCAGGAGCAGGGGAACTCCCTGGTCACGATCGACTCGAACGGGGCGACGATCACCGGCAACACCTTCTCCGGGACCACCACCCGGTTCGGGTACCAGCTCCGGGCCCGCGGGCCGAGCACCACCATCAGCGGGAACACGTTCAACAGCGGCGGGCTAGGGTCTGTCTCGTAAATCGGGTCCGGGTACAACGGGCGGTGAGGACGCCCGCCTCGCCGGAGGACCCGG
>JAIEQO010000489.1 GCA_019747655.1 Gemmataceae bacterium
AGCATTGTCGGCGTCATCCGGCCAGCATAGGCCGGCTGGGGGCATCGCAAAGCAAGGTCCCAGGTCTTCCACTAGGGCCCGACGAGACCCGGGACCTGGTCGACCTCGGCGACCACCTCCCCGGGCTCCGGATGGTGCTCGACCGGCCGAACTGGTTCACGCGGGAGGGGCAGCTCGCCCTGAACCTGTTCACCGGCCCGACCCGGGTGTTCACCCTCGCCTTCGCCCTCCGCCTGGAGCCGGACCTGACCGCCTACGTCGGGGCCCTCCAAGGGCGGAGCCTGGACGGGGTGTTGGACACCTACCGGGAGCTGACCCGGGCCCTGCACGACATGCGGCCGCGGGACTTCCTGGTCGAGGTGTTCCGGGCCCTCGGCCGGGCGGTCGGGGTCCGCCGCATCCTCGCCGTCTCGGACGCCTGCCGCCACCACCGCAGCCCGTACTTCCGCGGCAAGTCGGTCGACGGGTCGCTGAATTACGACGAGGTCTGGCGGGAGCGGGGGGGCCGGCCGCTCGGGGACGGGTTCTTCGAACTCCCGGTCGAGGCCGGCCGCCGGGCCGCGGACGAGATCCCGGCACGGAAGCGGTCGATGTACCGCAAGCGGTACGCCCTGCTCGACCGGATCGAGGCCGAGCTGGCCGTGGCCGTCGGCAGGCCGTCCGGGTAGCGGTCCCGGACGGCCCGTCAGCAGCACTGCATCTCGCACCGGGCCCGGCCGAGCCGGCCGGCCCGGAGGTCGGCCTCCCCGATCGTGAAGTACAACGACCCGCCGTCGCCCCACGTCCAGCCCATGTCGTCGTCCGAGTCGACGGTCAGCAGGTGGCGAACGCTCCGGCCGCCGAGCGGGTCGGACTGGATCGGCATCGGGTAGCCGAGGACCCGGTGCCCGAGCGCCAGTGTGTCGATCAGCTCGCGGTAAGCGTCCCACGCCCGCTCGTCGTCGCCGAGGCCGATGTCCGCCCACCACGGGGAATGGTTGTCCGGCAGCATCAGGGTTTCGCCGAACAACAGCCGGCGGGACGCGAACCGCGAGATCGAGTCGAGTTCGGCCGGATGTCTCCGCCGTGCCAGGGCCGCCGTGTCCGGCAGGTATAGCACCCGGGCGTCGTCGGGCTCCGGGGCGTCGCCCTCGACGGCCGCGGCAAAGATCGAGATCAGCCCGGCCGGCGGCAGGTCCCGGCCGGCCACGCTGCCAGCGAGGTCGGCCAGGTTGTACTGGGCCAGGAGGGCGAGCGGGTCGCCCTCGTCGTCGGCCGGCCAGTCCACGTCGTCCGGCAGGTCCGGTCTGCCGCCGAACTTGCTCGCCCCGACCGGCAGCTTGGCGTCGTCGGCCGCCCGGGACGCGGCCACGAACCCCGGCCGGGCCAGCCCCAGGAACCGGCGGGCGTGGCCGCCGAGCCCGTACTTCCGGGTGACCGCGACGATCGACGCCCCGACCAGGTCCGGCCAGGCCCTCGGGAACGGGTCGGCCGGCGGGAGTGGGTCGCCGGACCGGAGGGCGGCGACGAACGCCCGGAGGTAGGCCGCCCGGCCGGAGTCGCCGTGCTCCTCCAGCCAGTCGGCGTAGACGAGCTTGGGTGTGTCGTCGGCGAGGCCGGCGACGACGGCCGCGAGCAGGTCGGCCTCCCCGGGCAAGGTCGCGGCGGGGTCGGTCAGGGCGGGCGATGGGGGCATGGTTGGGTCTCGCCGGGTTACGTCCGCTGGCGGGAGTACGGGAGGTGACGGCCGCAGTACCCGATCAGGACCCGTCGGGCCGCGTCGTCGAAGTCGAAATAAATTTGGAGGCAGTTGTTCGTCTGGCCGCCGCCGAGGGTGAGGTGCCGCTGCATCGGCCGGGCCTCCCCGCCGTGCCGGAACACCCGGGCCTCGCCGTACATCCCGAGGGTCGTCCGGCTCTCGAACCCGGCGTACTTGAACGGGGTCCGGCGGCGGAACGCTTGGTCGACCGGGCCGAGGGGCGGCCCGCCGTCCCGGGCCGCGAAGTAGCCGCGGCCGACCTCGGCGATCGCGGCCAGCGCCCGGTACGCCTGGTCGGGGCTGGCGAACCGGGACTCCACGGCCGACCGGACCGCGTCCTGCCAGACGACCAGGACATCCGGGAACCGGGCCGCCGCCGCCGCCAGGGCCTCGGCCACCGTCCCGGCCGCCGGGGGTGGCTCGGCGGTCGGCGGCGGTTCCCCCCCGGCCTGCCACAGCCCGG
>JAIEQO010000576.1 GCA_019747655.1 Gemmataceae bacterium
CCGCCTTCCTGCTGTCTCGCCGGCAAGACCCGCCCGGCGGAGTCGTCGTCTCCTGGAGGGGTTCGGGTCGTCTCCGGCGAACGACCAGTCGGTGGGCAGACGCCCGCGTCCTGCCCGTGCGTCGAACAAGGGTGTGCGGCCAAGGCCCGCCCGGATCAGACCCGGTCGGCCACGTCTGATTCCCCAACACACGAACGTTCCGCCGCCTGCGCTGGGTTCGTCTCGTTCTTCCCGACCGTCGCTGTTGCTGGCACGTCCGGCTGCAACCGGGTGCTGTGGTCCGCCGCCGACCGACTCAACGGGCATCGCCTCCTGCGCTGTTAGTAGTCATCTCGCCGCCGGGCCGTCGCCCGGTCGCTTTTCCCGTTCCCAAAGATCTTTCGTCCCGCCCGCTACTGTTGGGTCACCGCGGGCCGGTTCCTCATTCGCGGCCAGTCCAATCGACACCGGTTCGTGGCGATGACCACACGTCCCGCACGTCGGAAGGAGGCGGAGCGTGGCGACCCTCGAACACTGGCTACTGGCCACCGTGATTGCTTTGCTCGTCGGACTGTGGCACGCCTCGGCCGCCCGCCCAGCGGCGAGTGCCGTACCCGAGCCGACCGATCCCGCGGGGTGGAATTCAATGCCGCTTGCAGTCTTGGGAGGACGACGATGAAAGACGAGGACGCCGCGTTCGTTCCCGGGGCCGGGTTCCACTGGCTCACCCCGCTCTACGACCCGCTCGTCGCACTCACCTGCCGCGACCGCGCGGTGAAGCGGAGCTTGGTGGCTGCTGCCGCTGTCCGCCCCGGCCAGCGGGTGCTCGACCTCGGGTGCGGGACGGGGACGCTCGCCCTGCGGGTCAAGGAGGCGTGTCCGAGCGCGGACGTGTCCGGACTCGATGCGGATCCGCGGATGCTCCGGGCGGCCGCGGCGAAGGCCGACCGCCAGGGGCGGAATGTCGCGTTCGCCCGCGGGCTCGCCCAGTCCCTCCCGTACCCGGACGGGGGGTTCGACCGGGTGGTGTCGGGACTGTTCTTCCACCATCTCGCCCCGGACGCAAAGGCGGCCGCCTTCCGGGAGGCTTTCCGAGTCCTCGTGTCCGGCGGGGAGTTGCACCTGGCCGACTGGGGTCGTCCGGCCGGGCCGCTCATGCGAGTTCTGTTCCTCGGCATCCGGTTACTCGACGGGTTCGGGAACACCGCCGCCCACGCCGCCGGCCGGTTGCCTGGGCTGGTCGCCGAGGCCGGGTTTGTCGGGGTCCGGGTACGGGACCGGTTCTCGACGGTGTTCGGGACGCTGGAGGTGGTGTCGGCGGTCAAGCCCACGGGTACCCAACCATCCGACCCGTCCCTGGTGAGTCCTGCACCGTGACCTGCATGCCGCCCGCCGCGTTCGGGTGTAGCCGGGTGAGTCACGAGATTGGGAGGTACGGACATGGCCGGATGTTGCGGGTCGGACGAGCGGTCGCGGGCGAGGAAATTACTCTGGCCGGCGGTCTGGCTGCTGATCGGGGCCTTCGTGGTTGGATTGTGGGCGTGGGAGCGGCAACCGCACCGCCACCACGCGGAGGTCGGGCCGCGCGGCGGCCCGCTGGTCGTCTGGGACGACGGGGCGATTCACTTGGAGATCGACGTCGGCCGGGACGAGGAGACGGCGGTCATCTACACCCTGGACCGGTGGGCCAAGAGGCCCAAGCCGATCGACGCCAAGCCGCTCACCATGACCCTTAAGACCGACCCGGAGACGGTTGTGACGTTGGACCCGGCGCCGGACGCGGGCGACCCGGCGGGCCAGTCCACCCGGTTCATCGCGCGTGAACACGTCTTCTGGAAGGGAGCGCGGATGAGCGGGACGGTGTCCGGCACGGCCGGGGGGAAGGCGTACTCCGGCAACTTCAGCGAAAAGTAGCCCGCCGCGCAATTTGCGCGGCGGCGGATCGTTCCATTCCCGGGCGAAGGGGTTTCGTGAGTCCCATATCCCGACCGCGACCCGCCGCCCCACCACGAGGAGTTTCCTATGCGAGCCATCATCACGAGTTGCCTGGCGGCACTGGCGGTCGCCGTCACCGCCGGCGGGGCTTCGGCCCAGCACGGCGGGGGCCACGGCGGCGGGGGCCACGGCGGCGGGCACGGCGTCCGGGTGTATTCCGGGGGCCACGCGCCGGCATACTACCCGCCGGCTCACTATTCCCCGCCCGCTCACTACTCGCACGGCGGGTACGCGGTCC
>JAIEQO010000001.1 GCA_019747655.1 Gemmataceae bacterium
GGCCCGGCCGGTCCGGCGGGGTGCCGACGGCCACCTCGACCCGCCGGCGGCGAACGACCCGACGGCGGGCCGCCCGGGCGACCCGGGCCGCCACCCCGAACAGCCAGTTGGCGAGTTGGTCCGGCCGGCGGATGCGACCGGCCTTGCGGGCGAGGACGAGGAACGTCGCCTGGAAGGCGTCCTCGGCTTCGGCCCGGTCGCGGAGGACCCGGCCGCAGACGCCGAGGACCAGCGGCCCGCGGCGGCGAACCAGTTCGGCGAACGCCGCCTGATCCCGGTCGCGGACGAACCGGTCGAGCAGTTCGCCGTCGGGGGCGTCCCCGACGGGCGGCCCGAGGGCGCCGCGGAGCCGCTCGACGAGCCGCGGGAGTCCGGCGGGCATGCTCGGCCACCTCGGGTGTAGGACGGAACGTCCTACTCACCGGTGTACTGCCCCGGCCCGGCCGGGCGCGCCGCCGAGTTCCGCCGGGGCGATCAGGACAGGGCGGCCCGGGTGCGGGCGACGAGCGGCGAGTCCGGCCCGGCCGATCCTTTCAGCCAGTACAGGCTGGCGGCCAGGAACCGGTCCCGCCACTCCGGCGACAGGTGCGAGTAGTCCTCCATCACCGCCGCGCTGAACTTGTAGTCGTGCGAGTCGGTTCCCTTGAGGAACACCAGCCGGCGGCCGGCGTCGATCAGCTCCGTCGCCCCGGCCGGGTTCCCCTGTAGGTGGGCCAGTGCCAGCCGGGCGGCGGCCCCCTTGTCCCGGGACAGGGCGTCGAACACCGCGTCGGCCCCCGGCTTCTCGTCGGCCGCGGCCAGCCGGTCGATCCGGTCGTCGCTCACCTTCCCCCGGCTGTCGAGGGCGTCCCGGAACAGCGGCACGAACGCCGCCGCCTGCAGGAGTAGGAGCTTGCGGAGGTCGTCGTCCCCGACGGTCTGGTAGGCGTAGTGAAGGGCGTTCAGGGTGGTCAGCGAGTGGAGGGCGACGATGCCGGGCTGCCGCATCAGCAGCTCGCCGCCGGCGGCGAACAGCCCGTCCCACACCGACCGCGGCGACACGCCCCGCTGCAAAAGCGCCAGCGTCAGGACGCTCAGATCGGCGTCGATCGCCGACCGGCACGCGGTCAGCACGTCGTTCGTCGCCGCGGGCGACGGCTTCCCGCCCCACCACCCGCCGGCCAGGGCGTTCTTGACGAGGTCGGCGTTCCGGCGGCCGGGGCGGTCGGGAGCGGCGTCCCGCTTGGCCGGGTTCTCGCCCTCGTGCTGGAGGAGGGCGTAGGCCAGCGACCGAAGGACCGGCTCGGCGTGCCGCCGGCCGATCACTTCCAGGCAGCGGAAGGCGTTGGCGACGTAAATGGCCTTGTGACCGATGTCCCGGAAGTCCCGACAGCCGTACCGGGCGAACAGGTCGAACAGCTCGTGGGTCGGGGCCGACCGGGCGAGGGCCGCGGCCGCCGCGTCGGCCCGCTCCTCGTCCCAGGTCTCCATCGCCGCCGCGAACTCGTCCGGGGCTCGGCGGGCCGGCGGCAGCTTCAGCTCGTCGGCCGGCTTCATCCGCCAGCCGCTCTCCTTCTGGGTCTGGGCCTGCGACCCCTTGAAGTTGTCGACCGCCCAGAAGAGCGGCAGCCACCGCTCCCGGTCCGGGCCGGACAGGGCCGACAGGTGGGCCGAGTGGACGACCAGGACGGCGTGGAACTTGAACCCGACGGTCGGCCGGGGCTGGACGTTCCGGATGCCGGCCAGGAACAGGGCGGCCAGCAGATCGCGGTACGGCAGCCCGTTCTTGACCCGGTGGCCGACCTCTTCGAGCACCTTGTCGCGGGGCGTCTCTTCGAGCAGCCGGACGAGCGGCTCGATCTCGGGGTCGAGCCGGACCACGCCCGGGCCGAGCTTGGCGTCGTCGGCCGCGACGGCGGGGAGGGCGTTCAGGAACGGCAGGCTCGCGCCGGCGGCCGACGCGGCGAGGAACGACCGGCGGTCGGGGGAGGTGGACATGACCGGCTCCGCGGGAGGGGGCGGGCGACGGGCCGCCGGAATTCTATCCAGTTGTGCGGTCATCGCCTCCGCCACGATTACCGCCATGTCGAAAAGTTCACGCCAACAGCGAATGAGCTTGTGAAATTTTGCACAAGAAACTTCGGACTAAATTCACGAAACTCGTCTTGACCAAGGGGGGGGGGGGGGGGGGGGGGTAAAAAGGAACCCGGGGTGAAGGGTTATGACCCCAAATAGG
>JAIEQO010000533.1 GCA_019747655.1 Gemmataceae bacterium
CGGGGGGGCCCGCCCTGCCGGCGGTCGGGGCCCCGGCCGCGGACGTGGCGACCCGGATGGCGGCCAACCTGGCCACCGCCGGGGACGCCGACTTCCCGACCTTCCTGGCCCAGTACCGGGACGCCAAGGGGACGAACTACACCAAGGCCCTGTTGGTGGCCATCGAGAACCTGGACGGGGACCGGCGGAAGCTGGCCCGGGAGGCCCTGGTCGACCGGCTGTTCCGGATGGACGCCAAGACCCTCCGGGCGATGATGGTTTACGACAACCCGGAGCTGCGGCGGGGGGCGGTGCTGGCGGCGGCGACGCAGGACGACAAGCAGTTCGTCCCGGACCTGATCGCCCGGATCGCCGAGGACGACGAGGAGCTGGTCGTCCGGGCGGCCAAGGCCGGGCTGGTGAGCCTGACCGGGTCGCCGACCGACCTGGGCCCGGCCGAGGGGGCCGGGAAGGACGAGCGGAAGGCCGCCGCCGAGGCCTGGCGGGCGTACTGGGCCAAGAACAAGCCGTGACCCGCTCCGCGGGAATGACGAATGCCCCACCAATGACCCACCAATGACGAAGGGGAAGACCCGGGCGGGTTGTGCCCGCGGGGTCTTCCCCTTCGTCATTGGTGGGTCATTCGGAATTCGTCATTTCTCCGAAGGCTCAGCTCGACCTCGACCCCGTCGGCCGGGCGGGTCGACACCCCCGAGTCGGCCTCGGCCTCCGGGCGGACCGCCCGGAACTCGAACCGCCGCAGGAACAGGGTCAGGCAGACGAACGCCTCGGCCTCGCTGAAGTGCTTGCCGACGCACACCCGCGGGCCGTGCCCGAACCCCCAGTGCAACAGCTCCTTCGACCCCCGCCCCCGGAGGGCCGGGTTGGCCGGGTCCCACCGGTCCGGGGCGAACGCCGTCGCCGGGTGGCCGGTCGCCGCCACCCCCCAGAACCGCTCGCACCGGTTGCTGTGGTACGTCGCCAGGACGAGGTGGGTGCCGGCCGGGATGGTGATGGTCCCCTTCGAGGTCTCGACCGTCGCGTCCCGGACGGCCACCCGCGGCAGGAAGTACAGGGCGTTGTTCAGCCGGACCGTCTCGGTCAGCACCCGCCGCAGGTAGACGGACCGCTCCCACGCCTCCGGGCACAGGTCGGCGTGGGTTAGGGCCTCGCGGTACGCCCGCTCCCGGGCGGCCGGGTGGCGGGCCAGGTTGCCGAGCGCCCAGCCGACGAACGACGCCGTCGCCTCCAGGGCCCCGGCCAGGAACACCCGGACGTTGCTGGCGACGGCCTCGGGCGGACCGGCCGCGGTCAACAGCGGCCAGAACCCGGCCCCGGCGTCCCGGGCCGCCACCACCCGCCGGACCAGCTCCTCGAACACCCGCCGGTCCCGCTTGAGTCGGGCGTGCCGGCCGCCGAAGGTCGTCAGCCGGGAGACCGGGAGGCCGAGCGGGTTGGCGACGGTGTCGACCAGGATGTAGCGGATGACGTGCTCGATGGCCGGGAGGTATTTGGCCTTCAGCTCCGCGTGCGGGACCGGCACCCCGAACAGGACGTTGACCAGGACGTTGAGCATGACGGCCTTGATGTCCGGCTCCAGCCGCATCCGGCAGGTCCCGGTGGGCGACCGGCGAACGCGGTCGGCGAGGTCGTCGAGTTGGGGGGCGACGGCCCGCCGGATGGCGGCCTCGATGCCGTGGTAGACCTCGGGCGTTTGGACGGCCCCGGCCCCGAACGGGCGGGCGGCGGCGGCCCGGTGCCGCTTCCAGGTCGGCCCCTGGCTGTACAGCAGGTTCGACCCGCCGACCACCCGGGCGATCCCCTGGGTGGGGAGGGTGTCCCGGTCGAACGGCCCGCCGTTGGCGGTGCCGACTGTGACGGCCCGGATGAACTCGGGGTCGCGGGCGAACAGGATGGGGGTGAAGCCCGGCACGTCGAGGTAGAGGAGGTCGCGGTCGTCGCGGAAGACGTGGTCGAGGACGCGGAGGGGGGTGCGGAAGTTGCGGGCGGTGGCGGGGGCGGTGGACAGGAGCGGCAACCGGTGGGCGGTGAGGGTGCCGCCGAACGGGTTCCGCCCGAAGAGTTGGCCGGGCAGCCGCCTGAGCCGGGCGAGGAGCGACACGGGCGACCCTCGGGGCGGTGGTGACAGCGGTTTCGGGGGTGGTGTAGCGGGTCGGGGGGGTGGTCCCCGGGGGGGCCGGGCGGGGGGGCGCGGAACGCCGAGGGGGGGGGCGCAC
>JAIEQO010000510.1 GCA_019747655.1 Gemmataceae bacterium
TCCGGCGGCCCAGCCGACGCCGCAGCCGGCGGCCCCGCCGGCCCCGATGAAGCGGCTGACCCGGCTGGAGCAGCTACGCAAGGACCAGGAAGAGCGGGAGAAGACCGGCGGCCAACCGGCCTCGAAGGAGGAACCGAAGAAGCCGTAGGATGGAGGCGGACGCCCGACTGACCGGAGGACCGCCGATGTCCGAGGCCGCCGAGAAGCTGAAGCCGGTACTCGCCGCCCTGTCGCCCGAGGACCGGGCCGAACTGGGACGGTTCCTCGCCGACCTCCCCGACGCCGACGCGGGCGAGTTGGCGGACGAATGGGACGAGGAGTACGTCGCCGAACTGAACCGTCGGCTCGCCGACTTGGACTCCGGGAAGGACCCGGGCGTGCCGGCCGAGGAGGTGTTCCGCCGGCTCCGCGAGAAGTACGGATGAACCCCCGCTTCCTCCGCGCCGCCCTCACCGAGTTGGACGACGCGGTGGATGCCTACGAGGTCCGCCAGCCCGGGCTCGGGGCGGACCTCCGCCGGAAGGTCCAGGATGCGGTGGCGACCGTCCTGGCGCACCCGGCCATCGGCACCCGGTACGGCCGGACCGCGGTTCGGCAGTACATCCTGACCCGGTTCCCGTTTAGCGTCGTCTACCGCGCAGACCCCGGGACGCTCTGGATCATTGCCGTCGCCCACCACAAGCGCCGCCGCGGCTACTGGAAGCGGCGGGTTCCCTGAGTTCGGCCGCCCACCGCATGAGGCCCGACAGCATGCGTCTCCGATACTGGCCCTGCCTCGCCATCGTCGCCCTGTCCGGCGGCCCCGCGGCCGCCCAGCAGGTCCGCGTCTACCCGCCGGACATCAACCTCGAAACGGCCCGCGACCGGCAGGGGTTCGTCGTCCAGCTCACCCAGCCGGACGGGCTGACCCGGGACGTGACCGCCCAGGCCCAGGTCGCGTTCGCCAACCCGGCCCTGGCCAAGCTCGACGGGTACGCCGTCGTCCCGGTCGCCGATGGCGTCACCGAGATGACCGTCACCGCCGCCGGCCAGACGGTCAAGGTCCCGGTCAAGGTGACGCAGGCCACCGCCGACCGGCCGATCAGCTTCAAGCGGGACGTGATGCCCGTCTTCATGCGGGCCGGGTGCAACCAGGGCGGGTGCCACGGGGCCGCCCGCGGCAAGGACGGGTTCCGCCTGTCCCTGTTCGGGTTCGACCCGGACGGCGACCACCACCGGCTGACCCGCGAGCTGAACGGCCGGCGGGTCAACCTCGCCGTCCCGGCCGACTCGCTCCTGTTGGAGAAGGCGGCCGGGAAGGTCCCGCACACCGGCGGGGCCAAGATCAAGGAGGGCGACCCGTACTACCAGAGCATCGTCCGGTGGCTGGAGGCCGACGCCCCGAACGACCCGCCCGACGTGCCCAAGCCGACCGGCATCGAGGTCTTCCCGCCCGGCGGTGTGCTCGACGGCAAGGGTGAGACCCAACGCCTGGTCGTCCGGGCCAAGTACAGCGACGGGACCGACCGCGACGTGACGAGCCTGGCCCTGTTCCTGACGAACAACGAGACGGCCGCCAAGATCGCATCCGACGGCGACGGCACCGTCACCGCCGGCGAGCGGGGCGAGGCGTTCGTGATGGCCCGGTTCCACACCTACACGATCGGCGTGCCGTTCGTCACCCTGCCGAAGGGGCTGGCCTTCAACTGGCCGAACCCGCCCGAGAACAACTACGTCGACACGCTGGTCCACGCCAAGCTGAAGAAGCTCCGGGTCGAGCCGAGCGGGACGTGTTCCGACGAGGTGTTCGTCCGCCGCGTCTACCTGGACATCATCGGCCTGCTGCCGACCCCGGACGAGTACGCCCGGTTCATGGTCAGCCAGCTCCCGAACAAGCGGGAACTCCTCGTCGACGAGCTGCTCGACCGGAAGGAGTTCGCGGAGCTGTGGGTGCTGAAGTGGGCCGAGCTGCTGCAAATCCGCTCGAACAACGACGTCAGCCCGAAGGCCATGCTCCAGTACTACGGCTGGCTCCAGGAGAAGATCGCCAAGAACGTCCCGACCGACGAGTGGGTGCGGGAGCTGCTCGGGGCCAACGGCGGCACCTTCAAGAACCCGCCGACCAACTACTACCAGCTCGAGCGGGACATCCTGAAGGTCACCGAGAACGTCGCCCAGGTGTTCATGGGGATGCGGGTCCAGTGCGCCCAGTGCCACAACCACCCGTTCGACCGCTGGAC
>JAIEQO010000600.1 GCA_019747655.1 Gemmataceae bacterium
CCCGCGCCCGAGCCGCCGCCCGCCCCGCCGGTCGAACCCGCCCGGCCGGGCTGGGGGGCGGTGTTCAAGCAAGACCTGCCGGCCTCGCTGGTGGTGTTCTTGATCGCCCTGCCCCTGTGCCTGGCCATCGCCCGGGCCACCGGGATGCCGCCCGAGGCCGGGATCGTCACCGGCATCGTGGGCGGGGTGCTGGTCGGGCTGATCGGCGGCAGCCCCCTCCAGGTGAGCGGCCCGGCGGCCGGGCTGGTCGTCATCCTGCTGGACGTCGTCGAGCGGCACGGGCCGGAGCGGCTGGGCGTCGTCGTGTTGCTCGCCGGGCTGCTCCAGGCGGCCGCCGGGGTCCTGCGGCTGGGCCAGTGGTTCCGGGCCGTGTCCCCGGCCGTCGTCCTCGGGATGCTGGCCGGGATCGGGGTGGTGATCTTCGCCCAGCAGTTCCACGTCCTGGTGGACGACGCCCCGGCCAAGAGCCCGCTCCGCAACCTGGTGACGATCCCGGCGGCGGTGTGGCGCGGGGTGGCCGACAGCCACGAGGGGCACCCCGAGCACCAGGAGGCGGCGGGGATCGGGCTGCTGACCCTCGCCGTGCTCGTGGCGTGGCCCCTGCTCGCTCGAGGCCGGCTGCGGGCCGTCCCGGCGGTGCTGGTCGCCGTCCTGCTGGCGACCGCCGCGACCGCCGCGCTCGGGTGGCCGGTCCAGCGGGTGACGTTCGAGGGGCTGGCGGCCGGGGTCCGACCGCCCGAGCCGGCCGGGCTGTGGGGGTTGCTGGCCGACGGGGCTGTCTGGCTGACGGCCGGGACGGTCGCGCTGGTGGCGAGCGCCGAGACGCTCCTGTGCGCGGCGGCGGTCGACCAGATGCACCGCGGGCCGCGGACCCGGTACGACCGTGAGTTGGCCGCGCAGGGGGTCGGGAACGCCGTCTGCGGGGCGCTCGGGGCGCTGCCCATGACCGGGGTGATCGTGCGGAGTTCGGCCAACGTGCGGGCCGGGGCGCGGACCCGGTGGGCGGCCGTGTTCCACGGGGTCTGGCTGCTCGGGTTCGTCCTGCTCGCCCCGGGCGCGCTGCGGCTCATCCCGACCGCCGCCCTGGCGGCCCTGCTCGTCCTGACCGGGGTCCGGCTGGTCGAGGTCCACGCCATCCGGGCGCTCTGGCGGGAGAGCCGGGCCGAGGCGGCGATCGGCGTCGCCACCGCCGCCACGGTGGTCGCGGCGGACCTGCTGACCGGGGTGCTGCTCGGCGTCGGGCTGTCGGTCTTGAGGCTGATCCACACCTTCTCCCGGCTCCGCATCCGCCGCCGCGGCGACCCGGCGGCCGGGCGGGTGGCGCTGGTGCTGGAGGGGTCGGCCACGTTCCTCCGGCTGCCCAAGTTGGCGGCGGCGTTGGAGAAGGTGCCGCCGGGCGTCACCCTGCACGTCGATCTGATGGGGTTGAGTTACATCGACCACGCCTGCCTGACCCTGCTCATGAACTGGGAAAAGCAGCACGAAGCGACCGGCGGCACGCTGGTGTTGGACTGGGAAACGTTGCGGGCGCGGTTCCGCACCGCCCGGCCTCGCCCGCGAGCCGACGCGGGTAACGCGCCACGGGGAGGGGGACCGTCGGATGAGCGACGCCACCCGGCGTGAGACGGGGGGAGGCTGGCCGCCCGGCTTCGTGTACGCCCTGTTCTTCCTGTCCGGCGTCGCCGCGCTGGTCTACGAGGCGTCGTGGTCCCGGCTGATCGGGCTGACCGTCGGGCACACGGCCGGGGCGGCGGCGGTCGTCCTGGCCGCGTACTTCGCCGGGCTGGCGGCCGGCCAACGGCTCGGCGGGCGGCTCGCCGGGCGGGTGCCGCCCCTGCTCGCCTACGGCTTGGCCGAGGTGCTCGCGGCGGGGTGGGCGTGCCTCGTCCCGTCCCTGTTGGATTGGGTCGGCAGCCCGGGAGAGCCGGACCTGCTCTGCGGCTCACCCGCGGGGCAGGCGGCCTGGTGCTTCATGATCCTCCTCCCGGCCACCGTCCCGCTCGGGGTAACCCTGCCGCTGGTGGTCGAGGCCCTGGCGGACGGCGGTGGCCGGCGGGCGGCGGTCGCGTACGGCCTGAACACCGCCGGCGGGGTGGTCGGGATCATCGTGGCGACTTCAATTCTGCTGGTTGCCGTCGGCGTGCGGGCCAGCGGGTTCGCGGCCGCCGCCCTCGCGGCCGGGTGCGGGCTGACCGCCTGCCTGGCGGCCGCCCGCCGCCGC
>JAIEQO010000423.1 GCA_019747655.1 Gemmataceae bacterium
CGGCCGGGTTCCCCGACCACCCCCTCGGGTGGGCCGAGGCCGTCCACCCGGCCGACCGGGACGGGTACGCCGCCGGCGTCCGCGGGCTGCTGGCCGGCGGCCGGGCCGAGGCCGTCCGGGAGTACCGGGTGCTGCCCCCGGACGGGGCCGTCCGGTGGGTCCGGGACCGGGTCCGGGTGACCCGGGACGGGGCCGGCCGGCCGGCCCGGCTGGACGGGTGGATCGTCGACGTGACGGCCGAGCGGCGGGCGGGCGACGCCCTCCGGGCGAGCGAGGGGCGGTTCCGGGCCCTGGTCGAGAAGAGCCGGGACGGCATCTTCCTGATCGACCCGGACGGGCGGATCGTGTACGCCAGCCCGGCCGTCCGGACCGAGATCGGCTATAACCCGGCTGACCTGGAAGGGCGGAGCGGGTTCGAGTTCGTCCACCCGGACGACCGGCCGGAGGCGGCCCGGCTGTTGGCCGAGGCGGTCGCCCGCCCCGGGGAGCACGTCCCGGGGCGGTTCCGGGTGGTCGGCCCCGACGGCGGGGTCCGCGACCTGGAGACGACCGGCTGCAACCGGCTGGCCGACCCGTCCGTCCGGGCGATCGTCGTCAACTACCGGGACGTGACCGACCGGGACCGGGCGGCCCGCGACCTGGAGCGGCAGCACGCCCTATTGGAGGGGCTGTTCGCGTCCGTCCCGGACGTGGTCTGCTACAAGGACCGGGAGCTGCGATTCCTGGGCGGGAACCCGGCGTTCGAGGCCCTGGCCGGGCGGCCGATGGCCGAGCTGATCGGCCTCCGCTGCGGGGACGTGTTCCCGGCCCGGTGGGCCGAGCGGCTGAGGGGCGTCGAGCCGGACGTGATCGCCACCGGCCAGCCGGTCCGGGCCCAGGAGTGGGTGACGTACCCGGACGGCCGGGCCGCCTTGCTCGACTTCCTCCTGTCCCCACTCAACGGGCCCGACGGCCAGACCCTCGGGCTGATCCTGGTCGGCCGGGACGTGACCGACCGGGACCGGCTGGAGGCCCAGCTCCGGGAGGCCCAGAAGCTGGAGGCGGTCGGCCGGCTGGCCGGCGGGATCGCCCACGACTTCAACAACCTGCTGACCGTCGTGCTGGGGAACCTGGAGCTGGTCCGGTCCGGGGCCGACCCGGCCGAGGTCCCGGACCTCCTGGCCGGGGCCGACCGGGCGGCCCGGCACGCCGCCGACCTGACCCGCCAGATGCTCGGGTTCGCCCGCCGCCGGCCGGTCCGGACCGAGGCCGTGGACCTGAACGGGCTGGCCCGGGACGCGCTGGCGCTGATCCGCCGGTCGATCGACCCGCGGATCGCCGTCGACTTCCGCCCGGACCCGGCCCTGGCCCCGCTCACCGCCGACCCGGTCCAGGTCCAGCAGGTGCTGATGAACCTGTGCCTGAACGCCCGGGACGCCATGCCCGACGGCGGGACGCTGACCGTGCAGACTTCGGCGAGCGGGGGGCGTGAGCCCCCTGATGGCGGGGAGGATCAGGGGGCTCACGCCCCCCGCTCGCCCGGAACCGGGTACGCCCGCCTGTCGGTCGCCGACACCGGGGTCGGGATGTCGGCCGAGGTCCGGGCCAAGGTGTTCGAGCCGTTCTTCACCACCAAGGACGTGGGGAAGGGAACCGGGCTGGGGTTAGCGGTGGTGTACGGGGTGGCCCGGGCCCACGGCGGGTGGGTCGAGTGCCACAGCGAGCCGGGGCAGGGGACCCGGTTCGACGTGTACCTGCCGGCCGGTGCGGAGTGCGGAATGCGGGATGCGGAATGCGGAATCGGGGAGCAGCAGAACGCCGCTTCTTCCATTCCGCAATCCGAAATCCGCATTCCGCAATCGATCACGGTCCTGGTGGCCGACGACGAGCCCGGGGTGCGGGCCCTGGCCCGGACCGGGCTGGAGCTGGCCGGGTTCCGAGTGGTGGCGGCCGAGGACGGGGCGGCGGCGGTCGAGGAGTTCCGCCGGGAGCCCGGCCGGTTCGGGCTGGTGGTCCTGGACGCGACCATGCCGGTGATGACCGGGCGGCAGGCGTTCGAGGCCATCCGGGCGGTCGACCCGGCCGTCCCGGTGCTCTTCGCCAGCGGCTACCCGGACGCCCAGGTCGTCCCCACCCCGCCGCCGGAGCGGACCGGGTTCCTGCACAAGCCGTACACCCCGGCCGGGTTGGCGGCCGAAGCCCGCCGGCTGCTCGGGGCGGCGGGCACGACCCGGCCGGCCGCGGCCCCGGG
>JAIEQO010000951.1 GCA_019747655.1 Gemmataceae bacterium
TCCTGCCGCCGGCCGACCCGGCCCCGCCCCCGGCCCCGGGTCCGGCCCACGTCTCCGACCTGACCAAGCTGGCCGTGGCCGTCCTGGCCACGGCCGCCGCCTGCCTGGCCGTCCAGCTCGCCGCCCTGGCCTTCCTGGCCGGCGGCCCGCTCCCGGTCCTCGGCCGCTGACCCCGCCGTATACTGGCCCCGTTCCCCACCCGAACGGAGGCCCCTCCCGTGACCGCCGCGCTCCTCGCCCTCTGCCTGACGGCCGCCGACGACAAGTCGGCCGCCGCCCCCGTGTACGAGATGCGGGTCTACTACGCCGCCCCCGGCAAGCTCGACGCCCTGCACGCCCGGTTCCGCGACCACACCACCAAGCTGTTCGAGAAGCACGGGTTGAAGAACGTCGGCTACTTCGTCCCGGCCGGCGAGAACCCGGAGCGGAAGCTCGTCTACTTCATCTCGGCCCCGAGCCGGAAGGCCCGGGACGAGTCGTTCAAGAACTTCATCGCCGACCCGGCGTGGAAGACGGCTGCGGCCGAGTCGGAGAAGAACGGCCGGCTGGTGGACAAGATCGAGTCACATTTCCTGACCGCCACCGACTACTCGCCGGCCCTGAAGGTCGGGGACAGCAAGAGCGGCCGGGTGTTCGAGCTGCGGGCGTACACCACGACGAAGGGGAACCTGCCGGCCCTGGACGCCCGGTTCCGGGACCACACGGTCAAGCTGTTCGAGAAGCACGGGATGACGAACGTGGTCTACTGGCACCTCGTGCCGGGCCAGAAGGGGGCCGAGGACAAGCTGGTCTACCTGCTCGCCCACAAGTCGCAGGACGCCGCGAAGGCGTCATTCGACGCCTTCCGGAAGGACCCGGACTGGGTGAAGGCCCGGGCGGCCAGCGAGGAGAAGGCCGGCGGGTCCTTGACCGAGCCGAAGGGCGGAGTCCTCAGCGAGTTCCTCGTCCCGACCGACTACTCGCCGCTGAAGTAGGGCGACTGAGCCCACCCGGGGCTGTCGCCCCGGGCTCTGTTGTGTCGGGCTTTCAGCCCTCCGGGCCCCGGCCTTGAGGGCCGAAGGCCCGCGACGCCGTAGCCCAGGTCGACAGGCCTGGGTCATTTGTGCTCGCCCGGCCGCAGGTCGAAGATCAGGACGCCCGGGGCCGGCTCCCGCGGCGGGCCGTACCCGGCTAGGGCCGCCTGGAGGTCGGGCTGGCCCTCCCACTCGTACCAGTCCGTCACCACGAAGTACCGCCGCCGGCCGTCGGCCAGCAGCCCCCGCAGGACCTCGTCCACGGAAAACGGCCGGCCCGCCGCCTCGGCCATGTACACCCGCCCGGCCAGCCGCGGCCACGACACCGCGTCGGCCCACCCGTCGTACCGCAAGGGGTAGCCGTACCCCTCGGCCAGCTCGATCACCGGTGCGCCCGATCCGACCGCCGCCCGGACGGCCGCCGCCTGCTCGGCCAGGACCTGCCGCTCGTCCGTCGCCCGCTCCAGCGCGGCCCGGTTCTCGGGCAGCCACCGCCACGGCCCGATCGTCGGGTTCCGGGTGGCCACCAGGTATACGGCCACGGCCGCCATTAGCCCGACCACGAGAGCGGCCTGCGACCGCCGGGACCGGCACCAGCCCCAGGCTGCTAACCGGCGCTCGGCCCACGCTACCGGCCAGGCCAGCCCGACCGCCGTGACCGCCAGGAGTGGGACCTGGTAGTAGTCGTGGGTGGCGGCGTGGAAGGTGAACACCGCCAGCGTCCCGAGGTGGCCGACGAGCAGCCCGGCCGGCAGGTACACCCCGGCCCGGGCCGCCATCCCGATCCCGAGTAGTCCGAGGACCAGCGCCGGCCCGACCACCGCCCAGGCGTTCTCGGCCACCCCCTGGTAGAACCACCCCTCGACCAGCAGGTGCGGCATCATCCGGCCGGCGTGATGGCTGAGCAAGAACCAGGCGTAGGCCGTCCCGGGTAGGACGACGGCCGCGGCGACCACCGCCAGGTGCAGTGCCTTCCGCCGCAAGCCGCCGGGGACCGACCGCGGCAGGACGACGGCCGCGACCCCGGCGATGAGCGGCAGGAACAGAATGCCCGGCTTGACCAGCGACGCGATTCCGCACACGGCCGCGGTCGTTAAGGTTTCCCGCCACGTCAGAGTGGGTTTGGAAACGTCTGGCCCTGCTGGCGGGCTCCCTGGGACCGCGGCCGTCCCGGCCGCTCCCCTGAGCCGCCGAAGAGCGGCCGGGACGGCCGCGGTC
>JAIEQO010000785.1 GCA_019747655.1 Gemmataceae bacterium
ACACCCCCGAGCAGCCCGCTTCCCGCCTTGCCCGCCGTCCCCCCGCCGACCGGCGGGGCGTTCGGTCAGGCCGCCAAGCCCCAGCCGCCGGCCCCGGCCAAGCCGGGCGACCCGGCCGACGAGTTCGACCCGGCGGCGTACAACCGGACGGCCCCGCCGCCGAAGTAGGGGCTCCGGGAAAAACGACGCGGCCGGCGGGGGGCCTTGCGTTCCCCGCCGGCCGCATGATTTCCCGCCGGCCGGGCTAGACCGTGGTGGTCCGCCGGTCGCCGGTCATCAGGGCGATGTAGGCCCACAGGACCAGCACGCCGCCGGCGATCGAGGCCAGCCAGGTCCGGAAGTCCCAGTCGGTGTTGTTGGCGTTGTTGAACCCGCCGGTGAACAGCGAGACGATCAGCCCGCCGACGAACGCCCCGACGACCCCCAACAGGATCGTCCCGATCAGGCTCATCGACTGCCGCCCCGGCAACACCGCCCGGGCCAGCGCCCCGACGATCAGCCCCGTCACGATCCAACTCAGGATGCTGTAAATCACGGTCGGTCCTCCAGGTGAGAAGCGGTGAGGGTCGGGCCGCGGGGCCGCGGCGCCGCCGGCACGGGGGAACCCATCAAGCAATCGTTGTGCCAGCACCGTTGACCGGCCCGGATACAATGCCGGCATGAGAATCAGATGGGGCTTCGTCGGGCTGGTCGGGGTCGCCGCCGCGGCCGGGGCGCTGGCCTTGGTGTGGCGGCTGGGGGCCCCGCCGGTCACGGAACGGGAGGGCAAGCCGATGGGCAACAAGGTGATCAAGACGGACGCCGAGTGGCGGGCCGTGCTGACCCCGGAGCAGTACCGGGTGGCGCGCGGTGGCGGGACCGAGCGGGCGTTCACCGGCGAGTACGCCGACAGCCACGCCGACGGGGTGTACGCCTGCGTCTGCTGCGGCCAGCCGCTGTTCGACAGCGGGGCTAAGTTCGACAGCGGGACCGGGTGGCCGAGCTACTGGCAGCCGGTGACCGAGGACAGCGTCAGCACCAAGACCGACCGGGCCCACTTCATGACCCGGACGGAGGTGCTGTGCAGCCGGTGCGACGCCCACCTCGGGCACGTTTTCCCGGACGGCCCGAAGCCGACCGGGCTGCGGTACTGCATGAACTCGGCCGCCCTGAAGCTTGTCCCGCGGGACGAGGCGAAGCCGCCGGCCGGGCCGTGAACGGGAGGCCGCCCGCCGGTATCATGACGCCCAGCACCCCGTACGTTCCGCCCCGGAGGGTCCGATGCAGGCCGACGTGTTCGACAGCACGCTGAACGCCTTCCGCCGGCGGGTGCCGTTCAAGCCGTTCACCGTCGTGCTGGTGAACGGCCACCAGTTCGAGGTCGATTTCCCCGACGCCATTATCGTCCGCGAGGGGGCCGGCATGTACATGGGCCCCGGCCGGGTCATGGTGGTGTTCGACCACGAGGGCGTGGCCGAAGTCGTCGGCGACCTCAAGGACCAGCCGGCCGACCCGGCGGCGTAGCGGTCAAGGCCGGGCACGCCGACGGTCGGCCCACACCTCCCACGCCAGCCAGGCGAAGGCGGCGGCCGCGGCCCACCGCAGCGGGCCGTGGCCGAACACCACCGCGGCGTTGAAAACGACGAACGCCAGGAGGCCCTGCACGGCCCACGTCGCCCACCACGGCCGCTGGCCGTAGCTCCCCGGCGACAGGCACATCCACGCCGCGTCCGCCGCCCAGACCAGCACGAAGGCGTAGTTCACGAACACGCCCGGCCCCCAGCCGCCGACCGCGGCCGTGTGGTCGTAGGCCGCCGCGTGCGACCAGCCGTGGGCCGCGTGCATCGCCACCGCGACGTGCAGGCCGGCGAACGCGCACCCGGTCGCCCACCACGCCCGGGCCGCCCCCGACGGCGTCTCGCCGCGCCCGGCCAGCACCAGCCCGGCCCCGACCCACCAGTAGAACGCCGCGAACCAGGCCGAGGCGTAGACCGCCCCGAGCCGCGGGGCCGTCCCCGCCGGCACGTCCCGGAACACCGCCACCAGCGGCAGGGCCAGGCCCACCGCCAGGGCGACGAACGCGATCCGGAAGAGGAGCGTTGGATGCCACACGGCCCGACCCTACACCAGTCAACGCCTCCCCGCATCCTACCCGCACGGCGGCCCGGCATGATCACCAGGCGCACCAAGATCGTCGCCACCCTCGGGCCGGCGACCGACGACCCGGCCGTCCTCGACGCCGTCCTCCGGGCCGGGGTCGA
>JAIEQO010000593.1 GCA_019747655.1 Gemmataceae bacterium
CGCCAGCCCCCGCAGGACCGCCGCGGCCGGGGCGACCGCCACCACCCGGACCCACGGCCGGTACCGGGCCACCAGCCGGGCCGTCCGGCCGGACAGGGTCGGCACCACCAGGGCGACCGCCCCGACCTCGGCGGCCAGCTCGCACGCGGCCTCGGCGATGGCCGCGTCGATCCCCTCGCCCCGGCGGCCGGTGTCCGGGGGCGGCCCGGCCCGCTCCAGGTGGGCCTCGGTCTCGACCGCGATCCGGTGCATACAGGCGACGGCTTCGACCGGGTAGCGGCCCACGGCGGTTTCCCCGGACAGCATGACCGCGTCCGTCCCGTCGAAGATGGCGTTGGCCACGTCCGACGCCTCGGCCCGGGTCGGCCGGGGGTTCTCCCGCATCGAGTCGAGCATGTCGGTGGCGGTAATCACCGGCTTCCCGGCCGACCGGCAAGCGGCGATCAGCATCTTCTGGACGGTCGGCACCCGTTCGAGCGGAATCTCCACCCCCAGATCACCCCGGGCGACCATTACCCCGTCGAACGCGGCGACGATCTCGGCCGCCCGGCCGACCGCCTCCGGCCGCTCCACCTTGGCAACGACGGGGACCTCGAGGCCGACTGTGGCCAGGGCCGCCCGGACCTCGGCGGCCGCCTCCGGCCCGCGGACGAACGACAGGGCCACCCAGTCGACGCCCGCCGCGGCGGCCACCGCCAGGGCGTCGCGGTCGCGGTCGGTGACGGCCGGGATGGACAGCGGGGTGTCCGGCAGGTTCAGCCCCTTGTTCGGCCGGAGCGTCCCGCCGACGACCACCCGGGCCGCGAGCCGCCCGGCGTCGGTGCCGACGGCTTCGAGCTGCATCCGGCCGTCGTCGAGCAACAGCCGCTGCCCGGGCCGCACGTCGGCCAGCACCTCCGGCTCGGTGATGGCCAGGTCGTCGGTGTGGCCCGCCTCGGCGGCCGGGGCGAAGTGGATCACCTCGCCGGCGGCGAGGTCGCGGGGCGCGGACAGTTTGACCCGGAGCTTGGGGCCGGGCAGGTCGGCCAGGACGGCGGCGTACTTGCCGGCCCGGGCGGCGGCCTCGCGGAACCGCCGGACCCGGGCGGTGTGCTCGCCGGCGGTGCCGTGGGAGAAGTTGACCCGGGCCACGTCCACCCCGGCCCGGAGGACGGCGTCGAGGGCGGCCGGGTCGTCGGTCGCCGGCCCGAGGGTGGCGACGATCTTGGTCCGACGGGCCATGCCGAGCCTCTCCCGGGGGTTACAATCGTGGACGGGTCGCGGGGGTGGTTTATGGCGGCCGGTTCGCCCAATCAATTCTGGCGCCGGAACGGGCACTGGGTTTTCGCCGCGGCGCTGGTCGGGTATGCCGGGTGGTACGCGGCCGGTGTCTTCCGCCAGCCGCCGGGTACGGACCCCGCCGCCCCGGCCGTCCGGGAAACCGGGTTCCTGGTCGTGTGGCTCTGGGCCTGGAGCTGGCCGGTCGCCCTGGGGGTGCGGAACCTCCCCCACGACCGGCCCGGGGTCCACGCCGAACCGGCCCGGGTGGTCTACACCCTCGGCTGCGGGTTGTGCCTGTTCCACCTCGCCGTGGCGTTCCACCTCGGCCACGGGTGGTCCCACCGGGCGGCGTACCGCCACACCGCGGACGCGAGCGGGTTCGGCCCCGGCGTCTTCGTCAACTACCTGTTCGCGGCGGTGTGGGCGGCGGACGTGACGTGGGCGTGGGCGGCGTTCGACCGGTATTTGGACCGGCCCCGGTGGGTAAGCTGGGCCGTCCACGGGTTCATGGGGTTCGTGGTGGTGAACGCCGCCGTCGTGTTCGGGAGCGGGCCGCAGCGGGTGGCGGGCGCGTTCTTCTTGTCGGCCCCGGCCGCCCTGGCGTGGTGGTCGTGGCGTCGGTCCTGACCCCGGCCCCTACCCCGCCGGGTCGGCCGGCTGGTCCTTCAGGTCGCCGACGATCTCGGCCACGCCCTCGTGGTCGAAGATGACCGGCACCCGGCCCGGCCCCATGTACACCCCGGCCCCGCCCCGGACGATGATCGCGTCGGGGAAGTCGACCTCGAACTGGTGGCCGTTCACCAGGACGACGGTGAACGGCCGGTACGGCACCCGCCGGCGGTAGGCGTTGATGGTAGCGTCGAAGAAGTCGGCTTGCATGGGCCCCCTCCGGGTCAGACGACCCCGCCCCCTCTCGCCATGATAGCGACCCCGCCCGGCCGGCGGGATGCCGGTCGGGCGGGGGTTTCGCCGGCCGGGGCAT
>JAIEQO010000318.1 GCA_019747655.1 Gemmataceae bacterium
CGGTCCGGGCGACCCCGCCCCGGGACGGCGGGGCGGTCGGGGTCGAGGTGGTGCCGCCGGCCCGGTCGGAGGCGGACGAGTTCGACCCCCGGTGGCCGCTGCGGGTCAGCCCGGCCGACCTGGAGGCCGGGGTGGTCCGCGGCCGGCTCGACCGGCGGGACGAAATCCAGCTCCGCCGGCAGCTCTTCCGGGGCGTGGCCAAGCTGTTCCGCCGGGCCAGCGCGTTCAAGGGGCCGGGCGGGGGCGGGTTCTGGCTGGCCCC
This sequence comes from Gemmataceae bacterium, assembly GCA_019747655.1. GTDB lineage: Bacteria > Planctomycetota > Planctomycetia > Gemmatales > Gemmataceae > Urbifossiella. Next base: position 263 of record JAIEQO010000318.1, read on the forward strand.
GCACTGGTGGTTCTTCGACGGGCTGGCCCGGGAGGACGCGGACGGCGGGGACGAGCCGGCCGCCCCGCCGCTGGTCGGGCCGCCGTACCGGCGGGTGCTCCCGGCCCGGGCCCGGCAGCACGCCCACCGGGTCCTGCGGGCGACGGCCGTGGACATGATCTTCGTCGAGGACGGGGTCGGCTACCGGAAGGTCGAGAAGGTCCTGCGGGTACTGTTGGAGCTGTACGACGTCCACGGCGGGAACCGGCGGGCCGAGGACCTGCACTTCCGCGGGCTGCCGAAGGTGAAGGTGATGATCCACGAGTACGAGCCGGGTAGCCCGTTCCGGTCGGACCGGTACTACGAGCCGAAGTTCGACGAGCTGAGCCGGGTCCGGGTGCTGCACGTGTTCCGGGACCGGGGCGGGCACGAGGAGAAGGTCGAGCCGCCGTTCGACTTCTCGTGGTCGCCGGCCGACCCGGCCGGGCTGTTGGTCTGACGCGGAGGGACTTGCCGATGCCGGTCCACGACTGGTCGCGGGTGGAAGATGGTATTTTCCACGGCTTCCACCACCTGTGGATCACCACCATCCACGGCAGCCTGAACCGCGTCCTCCCGCCCGGGTACTACGCGCTCCCCGACCAGGTCGCCGGCCCGGGGCACCCGGACGTGCTCGGGCTCCAGTATTCCCGGCCGCCGACCACCGCGCCGACGGGCGGGCATCCCGGCGCGGTCGCGGTTGCCGAGCCGACCACCCGGTTCCGGGACACCGCGGCCCCCCGCCGGCCGGCCCGCCGGCGGAAGCGGGTGGCGATCCGGCACGTCTCGGGTGACCGGATCGTGGCCCTCGTCGAGATCGTCTCCGCGAGCAACAAAGCGACCCGGGACGAGTTCCGGGCGTTCGCCGACAAGCTGGCCGAGTATGTCGACGGCGGCATCCACGTCCTGGTCCTCGACATCCTGCCGCCCCGCCGTAAAGACCCGAACGGCATCCACCCGCTGATCTGGCGGCGGTTCAAAAAGACCACGTTCGAGCTGCCGCCGGGCAAGCCGCTTAGCCTAGCGACCTACGCCGCCGGCCAAACGCCCCGGGCTTACGTCGAGGCCGCCGGGGTCGGCGACCAGCTCCCGGACATGCCCTTATTCCTCACCCCGAAGGAACACGTCAAGGTGCCGCTCGAACCGGCCTACCGGGATGCCTGGGCCCAGATGCCCGACCGCTGGCGAGAAGTGCTGGACACACCGGCTGGGTAGCCGCGGCGGATTTCGTTGAACAGTTCCGGCCGGCCGGCGACAGTATCCGGGGTAAAGGAGCGTCCCATGCCCCGGCTGCTCGTCTTTCCCCGGCTCCGCCCGCCCGCCGATCCTGGCTCCGACCGCGACCTCGTCCGCCGGTACGCCGACGCGGCTGACCCGGAGGCGTTCGCCGAGCTGGTCCGCCGGCACGGGCCGGCCGTCCTCGGGGTCTGCCGGCGGGCGGCCCGCAACGCCCACCTGGCCGACGACGCCTTCCAGGCCACCTTCCTGGTCCTGGCCCGGAAGGCGGCTTCGCTTCGCGACCCGGCGGCGGTCGGGGGCTGGCTGTTCGGGGTCGCCCGGCGGACGGCCACCGCCGCCCGGCGGCGGGAACTTCGGCGAGCGGGGGGCGTGAGCCCCCGGGTCGCGGACCATCAGGGGGCTCACGCCCCCCGCTCGCCTGACCCGTCGTGGGATGATCTGCTCGCTGTCCTCGACGCCGAGTTGGCCCGGCTGCCGGACAAGCTCCGGGCTCCCCTCCTCTGCTGCTACCACGACGGCCGGACACAGGACGAGGCGGCCCGCCACCTCGGGCTGAGCCTGAGCACCGTCCGCCGCCGGCTCGACCGCGGCCGGGAGCTGCTGCGGGTGCGGATGACGGCCCGCGGGGCGACCCTCGGGGCCGGGCTGTTCGGCGGCGTACTCGCCCCGGCGGTGGCCGTCCCAGAACCCCTCTGCCGGGCGGCCGTCGACCACGCGGCCGGCGGGCCGG
>JAIEQO010001016.1 GCA_019747655.1 Gemmataceae bacterium
CCGGGCCGGTCGGTCTGCGGGCCGCCCGGCTCCTGGCGGCCGCCGGCGGGCACGTCCGGATCGGCTCCCGGGACGGCTCCCGGGCCGAGGCGGCGGCCGCGTCGATCCGGGCCCATGTTGCCGGGGCGAAGGTGGATGGGGTGGCGGTCGGGTCGGCCGGCGGGGCGGCCCGGGTGTTCGACGGCCGGACGCTGGTGGTCGCCGCCGGGGCGGCCGGGTCGGTGATGCTGCCGAAGAAGGTCCGGGAGACGGCGACCGACCTGAAGGTGATGATCGACCTGAACGCCGTCCCCCCGGCCGGGATCGAGGGCGTGGAAGTGGCCGACCGCGGCAAGGAGCGGGACGGCCTCGTCTGCTACGGGGCGATCGGGGTGGGCGACACCAAGATGAAGGCCCACAAGGCGGCCGTCCGGCAGCTCTTCGAGGCCAAAGACGTGGTCCTCGACATCGACGAGGTCTACCAGCTCGCCCTCCGCCTGCCATAGCTCGGCAGACAGATTAACCACAGAGTCACGGAGACCACCGAGCAGACGGGATCAGCAGATTTCAATCCCCGGTCTTTTCTGCTCTGTGTCCTCTGTGACTCTGTGGTTAATCTAACCCCCACTATGCCCCGCGTCGCCGGCTGTGACCCCGGGACCTCCTCCCTGGACGTGCTCGTCCTGGACGGCGGGGCCGTTGCCGACCAAGTTCGCTTCACCCCCGACCAGCCCCGGGCCGACCCCTCGTCCCCCGTGCAATGGCTCCGCGACCGCGGGCCGTTCGACCTCGTCGCCGGGCCGTCCGGGTACGGGCTGCCGCTCGTCCGGGCCGCCGACTGCACCGACGCCCACCTCGCCCTGATGAGCCTCGTCCGGCCGGACGACCCGGCCGCCGGCGGGGTCGCCGGCTTCTCGGCGGTGGCCCGGGCGTTCCGCGACTCCGGGCTGCCGGTCGTCTTCCTGCCCGGTGTGATCCACCTGCCCACGGTCCCAGCCCACCGCAAGCTGAACCGGGTCGACCTCGGAACGGCCGACAAACTCTGCGTGGCGGCCCTGGCCCTGGAGCGGCTGACGCACCGCGGCGAGCGGGGCCTGGACGGCCCGGTCTGCGTCCTGGAACTCGGGACGGCGTTCACCGCGGCGGTCGTGCTGAACGAGTCCGGCGAGGTGGTGGACGGGGCCGGCGGCACGTCCGGGCCGGTCGGCTGGCGGTCGGCCGGGGCCTGGGACGGAGAGGCCGCGTACCTGCTCGGGCCGCTGGCCAAGGCCGACCTGTTCGCCGGCGGGGTGGCGGGGGTCGCCGACGCCGAGGCCCGGCGGGCGGCCTACGTCGAGTCGCTGGTGAAGACGGTGGCCGGGCTGTGCGGGGTGTTCGACCCCGACGACCGGTTCGCGGCGGTCGTCCTGTCCGGCCGGCTGTTCGCGGCCGAGCCGGGGTTCGTGGACTCGCTCCACCTGACCGAGGCGCTGGCCCCGTTCGGGCGGTACGGGGACTCGGTCCGGGTGCTGGGCTCGCTGGACGGGGCGTGGGTGAAGGAGGCGGCCCAGGGGGCGGCCGTGATCGCCGACGGGCTGTGCGGCGGGCCGTTCGCCCCGGTGGTCGACCGCCTGCGGTTGCGGGAGGCGACGGGGACGGTCCTCGACCACCTCGTCCACCCCCGGGCGGCCGAGGTCCGGGGGTGGTTCGGGGTCGGTTAGGTCCTGTCTGACAAGCCCCGTTTCCCCGCGTTTTCCAAGGCATTTTCGGGGCTTGTCAGACAGGACCTAGGCAACCTCGGCCGGTTGCGGCCGGTACTGGGCGATCAGCTCGCGGGCCGCGGCCAGGGCCTCGCCGTCCTCCAGGTCCCACACCCCACCGGCGTCCAGCCGCCCGGCCGTGGTCGCCAGGTTGGCCAGGGTCTGGCCGACCCGCCAGTCCGGCCGGAGCCGGCCCAGGTGGGCGAGGGCGGCCAAGAGGTCGGCCCGGGTCTGCTCGGCCGGCGTCATAACGTCTCCCCGACGGTGGGCAGCCCGCCGACCGGGCCGCGGAGGGTGCCGGTCACCTCGACCGTGATCGGGGTGCCGGGGGCGAGTTTGGCCGCCCGGGTGGCCCGGGTGACGCCGTTGGACAGGACGAGTTCGCCGTCGCTGCCCCGCTTCACCTCGGGCGGCGGCATGCCGTCGAGCGACGCCCCGTGGCGGGCGATCTGGCGGGCCAACTTGGCCGGGTCGGCCCCGTCCCGGCGGGCGCCCGGCAGGCGGAGGGTGGCCGGGTCGATCCGCCGCCAGCGCGTC
>JAIEQO010000170.1 GCA_019747655.1 Gemmataceae bacterium
GCCAGCGTCGGCCAGCCCGTTCGGCCCGGCCCACCCGGCGGCCGCGGCCACCAGCCCGCCGACCTCCGACGCCTCCCACCCGGCCAGCTTCCGGGCCGGCGCCGTCCGCCGCAGGGCCTCGGCCTGGACGAGCAGGAGCGACGCCTCGTCCGCGTCCCCCGTCCGGACCGGGACCGGCCGCCGGAAGGCGTCCGACCAGTGATCGCCCCGTCGAACGGGCCGGGCTTCCGGGGCCCGCTCGTCCTCGGCCGGGCGGAACCCGAGCCGGTCGAAGTCGATTTCACGACCGCGGTACGGGTTGTCCGCCCGGGCCGGGTCCCGCCAGCCGAACACGGCCACCCCGCCGCGGACGCTCAGGAGCGGCCACCGCTCGAGCTCTTGCAGCAGCCGCCGCAGCACCCGCTCGGGCCGCCCGCGGTCGGCGACCGAGACCACCACCCGCCCGACTCCGGCCGCCCGGAGCCGACCCGCCGGGTCGGCGTCGGCGAGCAGGAGCCCGGTAAGGTCGTCGTCTACCAGCCGCGGGTCGTCCGGGGCGAACCAGGCGAACGCGGCGGCCGTATCGGACGACCCGCTGTCCGCTGTCAGGTGCAGGGTGCGCGTCCCGGCCGGCCAGGGGGACTCGCGAACGAACGCGGCGGCCGCCTTCAGCCCGGCCGGCTCCTCGACCGCCCACCGCCGGGCCCCGAACGGCGGCCGCTGGAGCCACCCCGGCCACGCCGCGGCCAGGAACGCGGCTCCCACCACAACCCCGAACAGGCCCAGGACGACGCCGCTCCGGCGGGGCATCGGCGGCCGGGCGGCGAACACGTCTTGAAGGTTCCAGGCCAGGACCGGCCCGGCCAGGACGGCGAAGAACGGCACTGCCCGGGCCTGGACCGCGGCCGCGATGGCGAGCCCGAACCACGGCAGGAACCGCCCCCACCGCCACGCCCCCCGCCGGCCGGCCGCCAGGAACGACACGAGGCCGACCCCGAGCAGGAGGTAGAACGCCAGCCCGGCCGGGACTTGGCGGTACGACTCGAGCACGGCCCGGTCGAACGGCGACGGGAACGGCCGGGGGGCGTCCGCCGGGCCGGCGACTGCCGCCCGGACAGCCGGGACCACCTCGGCCAACGGGGCGAACAATCGGACGTGGGCCGGGTTCAGCAGGCACACCCCAGCGAGGACCGCGAGCGCCCCGAGCCGGCGGCCGAGACCGGCCCCGCGGCCGTCGAGCGACCGCCCGAGCCACGTCAGGGCGACCACCCCAAGCCCGAAGACGACCCCGGCGTCGACGTTCGCCCAGACCAGGAACAGCACCGCCAGCCGCCACCCGGGCCAGACGCTCGACGGGCCATCACCCTCGTCCCGCAGGAGCCAGACTGTCACCGCCAGGAAGAGGTACGACGCCGTGGCCGGCTGGAGTTGTAGCCGGGTGCCGGCCGCCAGCACCGCCAGGCCGACGCACACAACCGGCAGCGCCCAGCCTCGGCCGACCCGTCGGGCGGCGAGCAGCATCACCATACCGAGGGCCGCAACGGCGAGCGCCTTCGCCCCGACCAGTGCGGCCCCGCCGCCGAGGCGGTACACGAGGTAGGTCGTCAGGTCGTAGAGCCAGTTCGGGGTGACGGCCGCGACCGCCCCGCCGGCCAAGTCGCGGCCGGCCGCCAGGTGCCCCCACACGTCCGGGTTGCGAGCCGGGAACGAGGCGAGCAACGCCCCGAAGAGGGCCACGAAGACCACGGCCAGCCCGCCACCGAGGCCGGTCCGCGGCCCGGCGGGCGACGCGGCCGGGGTCGCGGACGGCACGGGCGAAACCACCGGGGCAGGAAGAGCTGACGGCATGGCGAACGTCTGGGGAAGTGGCGGTCGGCGTCGTCTGTGCAATCTACGCTCGCGTACCGCGTCGTCAACGCGGCCCCGACCGGCGCGGGCCTTGTTGGTAATACGCGGGCCGAGGTCGGTCGGCTTGGCCCCGCCGGCGGCCGCGGCTAGAGTGACGGCTTGGCGGCCCGTTCACGTCCGCGGGCCCGAGGACCGGCCATGCCCCACTCTCCCCCATCGCCCGCCCCGGAAGTGGTCCCGCCCCCGCCAGCGCGTCGGGCCCGCCGGCGCCGGGTCGTCCTCGTCGTCGCCGCGCTGGTCGGCCTCGTCCTGGTCGGGCTGGGAGCCGTCGCCTGGTACGTCCGGCATCACCGCCAGGCCGGGCTCGCCGACCTGGCCGCCGAGCGGCCGGCCGACGCCCGGGCCCACCTCGACCGGGCCCTGGCCGCCT
>JAIEQO010000404.1 GCA_019747655.1 Gemmataceae bacterium
GGGCCGCCGCCCAGCCGCCCGGCGGGCTGTTCCAGGAGAAGGCGGCGGGCCAGCCGGCCGCCCGGCCGGTCGACCCGCCGGGCGTCAAGCCGCTCGACCCGGAGCTGACCAAGCTCCCGTCGCGGGACTACATCTTCACCATGTTCGACGACGCCCGGCTGAAGCGGCAGGTGCTGGAGGAGACCCTCCAGAACCTCAAGGTCCGGGCCAAGGTCGAGGGCCGGGACCCGAACGCGGTCCCGCCCCCGACCCCGTTCCCGGACGCCACCCCGGTCGTCCCGCCGGGCACCCGGTACGTGGCCAAGACGGCCTCGTACCCGCCGACGACGGCCTACGCCGAGCCGGCGTTCGTGGTCCACCGCCGGCTCCACTTCGAGGAGAAGAACAGCGAGCGGTACGGGTGGGACCTGGGGATCATCCAGCCGCTGGTGTCGGCGGCCGCGTTCTACAAGGACGTGCTGCTCTGGCCGAACAGCCTGGCCAGCGGGCTGGAGGTCGGGTTCTGGGACACGAGCGCCGGCAAGTGCCTGCCCGGTACGGCAGTGCCGTACTACCTGTACCCGCCCGGGCTGACGGTGACCGGGGTGGCGGCCGAGCTGGGGGTGTTCACCGGCGGGGCGTTCATCGTCAACCCGGTCGGGGCCGGGAACGCCCTGCTCAACGCCCCGCTCCTGCGATAGCGGAGTCATCAGTCATCAGTCATCAGTCATCAGAGGGGTGGGGTACTCGCCCCCTTCACTGGTGACTGGTCACTGATGACTGATGACTTGATGCGTTCTGCTATCATCCCCAGATGACCCGTCCCCCTCCCTGGCTCGATCCCCGGGCCGCCTACGTCCACGTCCCGTTCTGCGGCCACCACTGCGGGTACTGCGACTTCGCCGTTACGGCCGGCCGCGACCACCTGATCGAGCTGTACCTGGACGCGCTGGAGATGGAGCTGGCGGGCCTCGGCGAGCCCCGGCCGGTCGAGACGGTGTTCATCGGCGGCGGCACCCCGACGTACCTGTCGGCGGACCAACTCGGCCGGCTGCTGAGAGCGGTTGAAAGGTGGTTGCCGCTCGCACGGCCGGGTGAGCCGGCGTTTGTAGGGTGGGTCGAGCGGTCCGGCTCGGCGGACCGCGACGGCACACCGGGGGGTGTGGTGGGCCGTCGCGGACCGCGGACGGTCCGCTCGACCCACCCTACGGGACCGACACCCGCCCCCGAGTTCTCCATCGAGTCGACCCCCGAGAGCCTGGCCCCCGAGAAGGCCGCCGTCCTCGCCGACTTCGGCGTCACCCGGGTCAGCATCGGGGTGCAGTCGTTCCGGCCGGACACGCTGGCGGCCCTCGACCGCCGGCACACGGCCGACCAGATTCCGCGGGCCGTGGAAGCCGTCCGCCGGCAGGAGATGGGGCTGTCGTTCGACCTGATCTTCGGGGCGCCGGGGACGACGCTCGAATCCTGGGCCGCCGACCTCGACGCCGCCCTCGGGTACGAGCCCGATCACATTTCCACCTACGGCCTCACCTACGAGAAAGGAACGCCGCTGTGGAAGGACCGGCGGGCCGGGCGGGTCCGGCCGGTCGGCGAGGACGCCGAGCTGGCCATGTACGAGCACGCCATCGACCGGCTGACGGCGGCCGGGTTCGAGCACTACGAGGTGTCGAACTTCGCCCGCCCGGGCAAGCGGTGCCGGCACAACGAGCGGTACTGGGCGAACGAGGCGTACTACGGGTTCGGGGTCGGGGCGGCCCGGTACGTCGGCGGGGTGCGGGAGCTGAACACCCGGGACACGCAAGCCTACATCCGCAAGGTACTGGCCGGCGAATCGCCGACGTTCCAGAGCGAGTGCCTGGGGCCCCGGGACCGGGCCTCCGAGACGATCGGGACGCAACTCCGCCGGGCCGAGGGGATCGGCCGCCTACGCTTTCACGAACAGACCGGGTTCAGCCTGGACGACCTCGTCGGCGACCGCGTGAGCAATCTGGTCGCGGCCGGGCTGCTGGCCGACGGGGATTCGGTCCGGCTCACCCGCCGCGGGATGTGCGTCGCGGACGGCGTCATCGAGGAGTTGATGAGGGAGAACCCCTCCCCGTAGAAGGGGCACACACCGCCGGGTGCGCGAACCCGCCCGGCCGGGACCGGGTCCACTTGTCGGGTGCCGGAACGGCGTCTATAAGGAAAGAGTCGGCGTCGGTCGATTCCCCGATAGCTCAATGGTAGAGCAACCGGCTGTTAACCGGTTTGTTGTAGGTTCGAGTCCTACTCGGGGAGCT
>JAIEQO010000620.1 GCA_019747655.1 Gemmataceae bacterium
GGGCTGCCCGTCGAGGTGCTGACCGGCGACGCCCCCGGCCGGGCCGAGGCCCTCGGGCTGCCGCCGGCCCGGGCCGGCCTCTTACCCGACGACAAGCGGCGGCACGTCGAAGAGGTCGTAGCGGCCGGCGGGAAGCCGCTGGTGGTCGGCGACGGGATCAACGACGCGGCGGCCCTCGCCGCCGCTCATGTGGGGGTGGCCCTGTCGTCCGGGACGGACCTGGCCGTCGGGGCGGCCGACGCGACGCTGTACCACGGCGACCTGCGGGTCCTGCCGTGGGCCGTGGAGCTGAGCCGGGCCGCGGTGCGGGCGGTCCGGCGGAACTTGTACCGGGCGGTGGCCTACAACCTCGCCGGGATGGCCCTGGCCGCGGGCGGGGTGCTCCACCCGGTCGCCGCGGCCCTCCTGATGCTGGCGTCGAGCCTGTCGCTCGTGTTCACCGCGACCCGGTTCGGGGTGCCCGACCACTGCGACGAGCCGGGCGACCGCTCGGGGGGCTCACGCCCCCCGCTCGCCCGGGCGGTGGTCCACGGCCTCGCCCTCGCCCTCCAGGGGGTCGTCGCCGTCCTGGTGCTCGACGCCGTCCCGGCGGCCGCCCTCCTCGGCGGGTTCGGGTTGGCCGGGATTGTGGTCGGCTACCTCTGGCTCCGATGGGCGGCGATCCCGCACGCCGTCGACATGGCCGTCGGGATGCTGACCCTGGGCAACCTGGGGATGCTCATCGGCTGGTGGGCCGACGCCGGGTTCGCCCCGCTCGCCTGCGGCGGGTGTTGCTGCGGCTCGTCGGAGCCGTGGATGTGGGTGGGAATGCTCATCGGGGCGAACGCCGCGATGCTGTGGCTCGGCCGGCAGCCGCCGCGGGCCGGCGATCACGTCCCGGCCATGTTTACCGGCGGCAACGTCGGGATGGTGCTGGGGATGCTGGCCGGCGGGGCGGCCGCGGGTCGGCTCGGGGCCGAGTCGGTGCCGCTGGCCGCGGCCCTCGGGTTCACCGGGATGACGCTCGGGATGGTGCTGGGGATGCTGGCCGGGACGTGGCTGGCCGAGGGTCTGCTGGCTGCCGGGCGGTCGTGGCGGCCTACTTCCGCCACTGGTTAGCCCGGACGTTGTCCCGGGCCAGCCGGGCGGTCTCCTCGACCCGCTTGGCCCGGGTCGCCGGCCGCTTGGCCTGGAGCACCCACTCCAGAATGCCCCGGCGGACCGACCGGGGGAAGGCGGCGAAGTGGTCGGCCGCCGGCGGCACTGCCGCGAGGGCCGCGGCCAGATCGGGCGGGACCTCCAGCCGCTCGACCCCGTCGAGCTTCCCCCACGACCCGTCCGCCTTCGCCGCCTCGACCTTGGCCAGCCCGGCCGGGGTCATCCGCCCGGCCGCCACCAGCCGCCCGACCCGCTCCTTGTTGGCGGCCGACCAGCCGGTCCCCGGCTTCCGCGGGGCGAACCAGAGCATCGACCGGTCGGCGTCGAGCTTCCGGGGCAGGCTGTCCACCCACCCGAAACACAGGGCTTCTTCGACCGCCTCGGCGTACTCGAACCGGGGCTTGCCGGCGGCCTTCTTCCAGGAGATGAGCCAGACGCCGTCGGCCCGGGCGTGGTGGGCCTTCAGCCAGGCCCGCCAGGCGGCCCGGGCCTCGGGGTGGACGGCGTTCGGGGGCGGCTCGGGCATGGCCGGGGTCAGCTCTTGCCCCGGTCCTTCTTCCCGCCCGACTGGCCGCGGGTGCCGCCCTTGGCCGGCGGGCCGGGCGGTCCGCCGCCCTTCCCCGGCGGCCCAGCCCCGCCGCCCGGGAACCGACTGGGGGAGGCGTCGCCCTGGGCGGCCGCCGCCAGCCGCTGATCGTCGGCCTTGATGGCGTCGGCCCGCAGCAGCTCCCGCGGGGACAGCAGCCAGTCCCCGTCGGTGTCCAGGGCGGCGAAGTCCTCAGTCTTGCGACCGTCGGCCCGCCACTCGTCCAGCCCGACCTGCCCGTCCTTGTCGGTGTCCAGCTCGGTGAACCAGCCCGGCAGCCCGGGCGGCAGCTTCCCGTACCGGATGCCGATCTGGGTGAAGTCCGGCTCGGCGTCCTTCTTCTTCCCGTCGTCCTTCCCCCCGCCCTGGCCGTCCGGGCCGGGCTGGCCGGGTTGCCCCGGCGGCCCGCCCTGTCCGTTCCACCCGCCGCCACCGCCGGGCGGTCCGCCCCAACCGCCGCCCGGAGACCCGCCCCAGTTCCGCCCGCCGCCGTTCCAGCCGCCTTGCTGCGGTCCACCCTGGTTGAAGCCCATCGGCGGGCCGCCG
>JAIEQO010001045.1 GCA_019747655.1 Gemmataceae bacterium
ACGGCGGCCAGCCCGACGGCCCAGGCGAGCGGCCGGCGGCGGCCGGCGGGAGCGGCGGTCGGTGCGGGCATCGGGGCGGATCCTCGGGGTGCGGGCGGCACTGGTTCATGTTACCGGCCGGTGAGCCAAGGGTGAATGAGAAACCCCGTGCGCGGGTTCGGTCGGACTCCGCCCGAATTCACCCCCGGCTCACCGGGGGTTCAGCGGGGCGGGGGTAGAGTGCGGAAGACAGGACCCCACCCCCTAACCCCCTCCCCCGCGGGGGGAGGGGGAACCGGAACAGACGGGTTGTTGTCTGGTCCCCCCTCCCCCGCGGGGGAGGGGGTTAGGGGGTGGGGTCGTTTTCCGAGGACCGACCCATGCCCCGCCGCGGCTTCACCCTGATCGAGTTGCTCGTCGTCCTGGCGATCGTCGCCGTCCTAATCGGGCTCCTGCTGCCGGCCGTCCAGAAGGTCCGGTTCGCGGCCGCCCGGGCCCACTGCCAGAGCAACCAGCACAACCTCGGGCTGGCCTTCCACCACTACACCGACGTGAACAAGGGCCTCTTCCCGGACGCGGCCCGGCTGCCGAGCGTCCCCGCCACCCCCGGCCAGCCGAGCCTGGCCTTCCTGCTCGGCCCGTACTGCGAGGACAACCGGGCCGTCTTCCGCTGCCCGCTCGACCTGGCCCGGTTCCCGGCCGAGGGGCTGAGCTACGAGTACCAGCCGCGGGTGGCCGGGAAGTCGCTCCCCGAGCTGCGGGCCAACGCCCGGAACCTGTCGCTGACCGAGATCTGGCTGACCTACGACTTCGACCCGGTCCACGGCCCCGGCCCCCGGAGCCGGACGTACCTGTTCGCCGACGGCCACGTCGAGTGAGTTTCCAACCCGACCCCACCCCCTAACCCCCTCCCCCGCGGGGGGGAGGGGGGACCGGACAACGAGCCGTCTGTTCCGGTTCCCCCTCCCCCCCGCGGGGGAGGGGGTTAGGGGGTGGGGTCTCCTCAGGACCAACCCATGCACGCCTTCACCGTCCACCCGCAGAAGCCGGCTTCTCCGCCGCCCGCTGCCCCGCCCCGCCGGCGGTGGCTCGTCGTTCTGGCCTTGCTGTTGGCCGCCGGGCTGACCGCCGGGGCCCTCCGCCGCGACCCGCACCTGGCCCGGGTCAAGGCCCTTCAGAAAGAGTTGTTCACCCCCGAGGCCAAGAACCTCCCGGCCGCCGACCGGAAGGCCAAGTTCGAGGAACTCCGGACCGAGATGAAGCAACTGACCGACGACCAGAAGTGGGACCTCGCCGCCCCCATGCGGGAGAAGCAGAAGGCCGAGATGGACCGGTACTTCGCCCTGTCGCCGAACGAGAAGACCGCCTACCTCGACCGGCGGCTCGACCGCGAGGAGCAGTTCCGCAAGGAGATCGCCAAGAAGGGCGGGCCGGGCGGCCGGCCGCCGGGCGGGGGCGGAGGCGGGGGCGGGTTCGGCGGGCCGCCCGGCGGTGGGGCCGGTAACGGGAGCGGGAAGGCGGCACCCTCGCCCGAGCAGGCCGACCAGCGCCGCCGCCAAATGCTCGACCGCACCACCCCGGAGGAGCGGGCCCAGCGGGACGCCTTTCGCAAGGACATGGACGCCCGCCGCCGGCAACGGGGCCTGCCGTCGGGTCGGAGATAGCCCAAACCCGGCGATGGAACGCGGATGACGCGGGGGGGGGCGCGGATGAACCCCGGACCGCCCCAAATCATGGTGTTTTCCGCGGGGGGCCGCGCGCCGCTCCCCGGCCTCCGCGGTGCATCCCCACGCCTGCTACATCCCGGCCATCAGTTCGCCCCAGCCGACCGCCCGGCCGAGCCCCACCAAGGCGACCACCAGTCCCGCCATCAGTCCGACCCGCAGGGCCAACAGCCGCCGCTGGAACCGCCGCTCGCGGTCCGGCCGGCCGACCAGCGACCGCAGGAAGCCGACCCGGGCCGGGACCGGCCCGTGCTGCCACGCCCGCAGCCACCCGGCCGCCGCCACCAGCCACCCCTCCGGCCGCCGCCCGTCCGCGTCCCACCCGTTCACCCCGGCCACCCGCTCCAGGGCCCGGGCGAACGTCCGGATGCCGGTCGGGCAGCAGACCGCCGCCCCGCCGGCCGGGTAGACGGTCCGGTCGTCGTGCCCCGCGCACCCCGGGTCGCCGCACGACACCGCCCGGCACCCGGCCACGTCCGCCTGCCGCTCGCACCGCCGGGACAGGTAGCCGAACACCACGAACACATAAGCCGCGGTCAGCCCGACCGGGACCAGGGCCGCCCACCCG
>JAIEQO010000426.1 GCA_019747655.1 Gemmataceae bacterium
CGGGAGGCGGCCCTGGAGACGGCCGCCGAGGCGGCCGCCGACCTGGGCCGGCTGGACGCCGCGGCCGGGTACTGGGGCCGGCTGGCGGAGGCCAACCCGTGGCGGCCGTACCCCCGGGTCCGGCTGGCCGCCGTCCGGGTGCGGCAGCGGGACTGGCGGCGGGGGGCGGACGACTGCCGGGCGGCCCTGCGGCTCGACCCGGGGAGCGTCCCGGCCCGGCGGCTGTTCATCACCTGCCTGGACGGGCTGGGGGAGAGGGAGACGGCCCGGGCCGAGTTCGACCGGCTGCTGGCCCTCAACCCGCCGGACAGGGAGGGGCTGACGGAGTGGTTCGCCGGGCTAAGCCGGTAGGCCGCGGCCCGGAGCCGGGCGGCCGGTCACACGACGGGGGGGCCGATGTTCGACGACGTCACCGTGACGGGCGGGCCGCTGGTGCCGTCCACGCCGGAGGAGGTGGACGCGGCCGAGGCCCGGCTCGGCGTCCGCTTCCCGGCCGGCTACCGGGAGTACGTCACCCGGTTCGGGGAGGGGGTGTTGGGCGGGTCGTGGGTTCGCGTCTACCCGCCCCGCCGCATCCTGTCCGGCGACAACAACCTGGCCGAGTGGCAAAAGCGGGTCGACGAGTACTGGTTCTGGGACGACGGCCGGGACGTGCTGACCAAAGACCAAGTCCTGCGCTGCGTCATCATCGGCGACACGGCCGACGGCGACGAGCTGATCGCCCACCCGGACCACCCGGACCGGGTCTACGTCCTACCCCGCAACAGCGAGGACATCTTCGTCGCCGGCGACGGGCTGCCGGCCGCGATCGAGTGGCTCTGTAACTCGGGCGAACTGACCGAGCCGTTCGCCGAGCGGGAGTTCGAGCCGTTCGACAGTCGGACGGGCGGCTGATCGGGGCGGCCCGGCGCTTTGTACCGCCTGTGCCGGTCCCGCAAGTCTCGCCGCCCGGGCCGTTCCCCTTCCGACGTTGCATCCGGAACCGACTTCGCCGAAAGATGGGGCAGCGTCGCCGTCCCGTCCCCCGGTGGGGCCGTCCGTGACCCGAGCCGTTGCCGCCCTGCTGGTGTCGAGCCTCGCCGGGTGTGCGACCGGAACAGGGGGCTCACGCCCCCCGCTCGCCGTCGCCCCGGCTCCGGCGGCTGACGCCCCGGGCTTGCCGAAGGTCGTCGCCCGGGCCGCCCCGCCCGCCGACAAGCCCGACCCGGCCGAGGTCCGGGCCCTCGAAGCGACCCTCCGCGACCTGCTCGTCAAGAACGTCCCGGACCCGCTGGTGCAGTCCGCCCAGGGGTGGGGCCGGCAGGAGTGGGGCCGGGGCGGGCCGCGGCTGCGGGTCGAGCCGGTGATGGGAGCCCGGAACGACGGCCACTGGCGGCGGGTGGCCGTCCGCGTGCCGAACCCGGCGGCCGTCGCCGTCGGCATCACCGAGGCCGCCTACCCGGAGCCGGGAAAGACCACGTTCACGGCCATGATCGGGGCCGACTGCGACATCAAGTTCGAGCAGCAGCTCTGGCGGAACGGCCGGCGGCTCTACAGCGGCGAGACCCGCGGCCGGTGCCGGGCGGCGGTCCTCCTCAAGTGCGAAGCGACCTCCCGGACCGAGGCCAAGCCGGGCGGCCTCCTGGCGATCCCGGACGTAGTCTTCCGGGTCCGGGTGACGGAGGCCCAGCTCTTCTACGAGAACCTGGTGGTCGAGCACACGGCCGGGGTCGGCGGGGACGCGGCCAAGATCATCGGGGAGACGGTCATCGACGCGGTGAAGAAGTTCAAGCCGGACCTCGAACGCGACCTCCTGGCGAAGGCGAACGCGGCCATCGTCAAGGCCGCCGACACCAAAGAGGTGCGGGTGTCGCTGGGCGGGTTGCTCAAGTAACGGGTCTCCCCGGACCGCGGGCCTCCGGCCCGCAAGCGGCCGGGACGGCCGCGGTCCGGGGGCCGCCGAACCCGGCTTGTGCCGGTTCCGCATCCCGCGTATACCACGCCCGCTCGCCGGCCGGGTCCAGGACGGACGCGGCCCACCTCCCGGCAAGGACCCGCCGCGCATGCCCCGCCTCCTGCCGCCCCTCGCGGTCGTCGTCTGCACGTCCCTTCCGGTAATCGCCGCCGACCCCGTGGAACGGGAGCTGGCCGTCCAGGCGGCCCTCGCCGTGGCCGACGAGCACCTGTCCGCCGGTAAGCCGGCCGAGGCGGTGGCGGCGCTGGAGGCCCGGCTGGCCGACGCCGACGGCCACCGGGCGTACCTGGCGGCCCTGCGGAAGGCGTATGCGGCGGCCCTG
>JAIEQO010000910.1 GCA_019747655.1 Gemmataceae bacterium
CGCCGAGCCGTTCGGCAACGGCTCGGCGGGAGCCTCGCCCTCCCGGGGCTTGCTCCCTCACCCGATCAGCCAGCTCGCCACGACGGCCCCGACCGCCCCCCAGGCGGTCATCACCACCGGCAGGACCCACCACTCCCGCCGCCGCCGGGCGGCCATCCGGTCGAGCCGCCGCTCGATCTCCCCGACCCGCCGCCGCAGCCCCTCCTGGGCCGCCTTCTGCTCCCGGAACTCGGCCGCCAACTGGTCCAGGGCGGCGTTCAGCCGCAGCACCTCGGCCTCCAGCCGGCGGACCGTCGCCTCGTCCGTGTCCTCGGTCGGGTCGAACCCGTCGTCGTCGAAGTCGTCCGACATGGCAGCCCCCGTTAGCCCCCGATCGCGTGCATCGTCCGGCCCGGCTTGACGTACCCGGCCGCGTTGAACCCGTGCCCGGCCCACTTCGCGGCCACGGCCGTGCGGATCACGTCCGCGGCCGCCGCCGGGTCCGGGTCCGCGGCCCGCAAGAGCGGCTTGACGTCGAACTCGTCCAGGGCGAACAGGCAGTTCCGGACCTTCCCGTCGGCCGTCAGCCGGAGCCGGTTACACGTGTTGCAGAACGGCCGGGTGACGGACGCGATCACCCCGACCCGGCCCCCGCCGTCGGCGTACTCGTATTCTGTCGCCGGGGCGTGCGGGTCCTGGTCCTCGGCCGGCACCAGCGGCGACACCTCGCGGCCCAGCAGCTCCAGCAGCTCGTCGGCCGGGAAGACGGCCGACCGGTCCCACGGGTCGGCCCCGATCGGCATGGCCTCGATGAACCGCAGCCCGTACCCCCGGCCGCGGCAGAACCGGGCCAGCGGGACCGCGTCCCGGTCGGTCACGCCCCGGAGGGCGACGGCGTTCACCTTCACCCGGAGCCCGGCGTCATCCGCGGCGTCCAGCCCGGCCAGCACCCGGCCGAGTTCGTCCCGCCGGGCCAGTTGCCGGAACCGGCCGGGGTCGAGGGTGTCGAGGGAGACGTTCACCCGCCGCAGGCCGGCCCGGCGGAGGTCGCGGGCCTGGTCGGCGAGCAGGACGCCGTTGGTGGTCAGCCCGAGGTCGGCGATGCCCGGGCTGCTCACCAGCATCCGCACCAGCTTGTGCAGGTCCTTGCGGACGAGCGGCTCGCCGCCGGTCAGCCGGACCTTGTCCACCCCGAGCCCGGCCGCCACCCGGACGAACGCCGCGATCTCCTCGAACGTCAGGAGTTCCGCCCGGTCGCGGAAGACGACCTCCTCCGGCATGCAGTAGGTGCAGCGGAGGTTGCACCGGTCGGTGACGCTGACCCGGAGGTTGGTGTGGGTCCGACCGAAGCGGTCTTCGAGGATTGCGGATTGCGGATTGCGGATTGCGGATTGCGGCCCCGGGTCGGCGTCGGACGCCAACCGGAGCGGCAGCCGCAGGGGCAGCCGTCCCGGCTGTTCGGTTCTGGAATCCGCATTCCGCATTCCGCATTCCGCAATTCAAAGGTGGCGGTCGTCGTTCCACAACTTCAACGCCGGCTCGTCCATCGCGTGGTGGTCGAACCCGAGGATGCTGACGGTCGCGGTGGACAGCAAGAGGGCCCGGCCGAACGGGACCGGCTGGCCGACCCACCGGGCCGCCAGCACCCGCAGGACGTGGCCGTGGGCGAACAAGAGCAGGTTGCCCGACAGCCCCTTGAGCTTGGCCGCGACGGCGTCGACCCGGTCGGAAATTTGCTGCACCGACTCGCCCCCGGGGCAGCCGTCCCGGAACAGGTCCCAGCCCGGCCGCCGCTGGCGGATCTCGGCCGTCTTCAGCCCCTCGTACTCGCCGTAGTTCCATTCCAAGAGGCCGGGCTCCGGCTCGGCCGTGAAGCCGGCCAGCTCGGCGGTCCGCCGGGCCCGGCCGAGCGGGCTGGTGAACACCCGGGCGAAGGTGATGCCCGCGAGCCGGGTGCCGATCTTCTTGGCGTCGGCCTCCCCCTGCGGGGTGAGCGGGATGTCGGTCCGGCCGGTGTGCTGGCCGGACTTCGACCACTCGGTCTCGCCGTGCCGGGCCAGGTAGACGGTCGGAACGGTGGTCATGCCGGGCCTCGGACTTCCGGTGGCACAGGCATTCCTGCCTGTGTTGCTGAAGGGGCACAGGCAGGAATGCCTGTGCCACCAGGACCGGGCTTGGCGGACTGGTGGACCCACTCGCCGGTCCCGTCCGGGGCGTTCTCCCGCTTCCAGATCGGGACCAGCTCCTTGAGGGCGTCGACGGCGTGCCGGCAGGCGTCGAACGCCTCGGCCCGGTGCGG
>JAIEQO010000450.1 GCA_019747655.1 Gemmataceae bacterium
GCCGCCCCCGCGGGCGGCCCGGCCCCGGCGCCCGCCCCGGCCTTGCTCCGGGAGGCGCCGTGCCTGGTTCGGTGTCACCGGGCGGGCCCGTCCGGCGGGTCGGCGTCCGCCAGCAGGGCCGCGTCGACGGAGATCGTGGTCCGGTGGTTGAACCGGTCCAGTTCGTCCTGGAGCCGGTCGATCTCGGCCTCGACCCGGCGGACCTCGCGGTCGATGTCCGGCTTGCGGAACTGGGCGGCGTACAGCGTCTTCGCCCCGCTGAACCCCTCGACCACGGCCCCGTGCCGGGTGTTCACCCGCCCGAGCATGGCGACCAGGGCCTTGCATTCGGCCAGCTCGAAGATCACCCGCTGGACCGGCTGGTTCGCCGCGTTGATCGCCGCCTTCAGCCCGACCAGTTGCTCGGCCAGGGCGAGCCGGTCGCGGTACAGCCGGCGGACGTCGTACTCGTGGTTCCCCTCGACCTCGCTGTTGTGGGCGGCGATCAGCCCGTCGAGCTGGGCCAGCCGGTGGACCACCCGGTTCTTCAGCTTGAGCGCCCGGGACAGGTTGATCGTCGTGTCGGCCATCGCCCACCCTCGCACCGCCCCGAGCGACACGCCCCGCGGCCGCGGGGTTCGCGCGAGCCGCCGGCCGCCCGGTCACGCCGGCCGGCGGTCGAACCACCGTAGTACCACCGCCCCGGCGGCGACCCCGGCCCAGTCGATGAGCACGTCCCGGACGGTCCCGGTCCGGTTCGGGACGTAGAGCTGGCCGATCTCCGTCCCGACCCCGTGCAGGGCCATGAACGCCACCGCCCCGACCCGCCACCACCGGCCGGGCACCAGCGTCCCCGCCAGGACGGTCAGGAGGGCGTACCCCCCGGCGTGCAGCGACTTGGCCGCCAGGAAGTCGAGCTGGAACGCGGCCAGCCCCTCCTTCAGCTCCTCCGGCACCGGCTGCGGCTGGAGCAGCTTCCAGGTCCACAGGCCGAGCAGCCCGAGGAAGACGGCCCAGCGGAAGACCGGCGGGCCGCCGGAACTCAGCCCCGGGGGCGGTTCACTGGCGAGCGGGGGGCGTGGGGCCCCTTCGGGGGAATGACCAGGAACGAATGACCCACCAATGACGAGGGGCGGACCTGGGGTCCCGTCCTTCGTCATTGGTGGGTCATTGGGGGGGCATTCGTCATTCCCCCCGGCGGGGCCGACCGCCATCAGTGCGACCCGAGTTCGCGGAGCTTGCTGCGGAGGTACTTGGCCCGGGCCGCGTTCCGCTCCTCGCCGTCCAGCGGTTGGCCCATCAGCTTCTGGAGGTGCGCCGCCTGGGTGTGGATGAAGAGCTGGTTGACGGCCGTGGCCGGCAGGTCGTCGATCAGGTGCAGGTGGATGCCCAGCCGGACGGCCGAGAGCAGCTCCATCGTCTCCTCGGCCGTGATCATCGTCGCGCTGCCGAGGGTGCCGATGGCCCGGGCCACCCGGTCCTGCTCGGCCTGCTTCCGCTCCTTCACCAACAGCGCCCGGGCCTGCCGCTCGTAGGATAGGATGGTCTGGATCACCTCCCGGATTTCCCCCAGCACCTTCGGCTCGCTCTTGCCGAGCGTCACCTGGTTGGAGATCTGGTACAGGTCGCCGAACGCCCGGCTCCCCTCGCCGTGCAGCCCGCGGACGGCCAGGTTGATCTTCTGGAGGGCCCGGAACACCTTGTCGATCTGCTTGGTCAGCCCGAGGGCCGGCAGGTGGAGCATGACGCTCGCCCGCATCCCGGTCCCCACGTTCGTCGGGCAGGCGGTCAGGTAGCCGAACTGGGGGTGGAAGGCGTAGGTCAGGCGGGCCTCCAGGGCGTCGTCGAGCCGGTCGATGTCCTGCCAGGCCTCGTCCAGGGCGAACCCGCTGCGGAGGACCTGGAGCCGCAGGTGGTCCTCCTCGTTGACCATCACGCTGACCGACTCCTTCTCGTCCAGGGCGACCCCGCGGGGGCCGTCCAGGGGCGGGCTGCCGGCGGCCAGCTCGCGGCTGATGAGCTGCCGCTCGACCAGGAACTGGCGGTCGAGCGGGGACAGCCCGGTGACGTCGTGGTAGGCCAGCGGGTACGGCAGCCCGGCGTGGGCCAGGGCGTCCTTGGCCCGGCCGGCGGTCTCCCCCTTCTGGGGGTGGGTGGCCCGGTTGGTGAACGGGTAGTGGGCCAGGTTCCGGGCCAGCCGGACCCGGGTGGACAGGACCACGTCCGACTCCGGGCCGGTCCCCCGGAGCCACTCGCCGAGGTTCGGGAGCAGGCTGTCGAAGTTCATCCGGCGGCTTCCTTC
>JAIEQO010000654.1 GCA_019747655.1 Gemmataceae bacterium
CGGTCGGGAAGTGGCTGGCCGCGGCGGTGGTGTTCGTCGCCGGCGGGCTGGCGGTCGGCCTCGGCGTGGGGCGGCCGACGGTCGAGCCGCCGAAGAGCGAGCCGGCGAAACCTGTGGTCTTGAAGGATGGCCCGCCCGAGCCGCTCCCGAAGGGTGCCGTGGCGCGGATGGGCAGCTCCGGGTTCCGCCACCCGGACGCGAAGTACCCCCGGGCGTTCTCGCCGGACGGCAAGTACCTCGTCACCGCCGGCCGGCCGGTCGCCTGCGTCTGGGACGCGGGCACCGGCCGGCTGATCCGGTCGTTCGGCACCCCGGCCGAGGAGCCCGGTGCCGACATGGTCGAGGGGGTCGGGCTGCTGGCCGACGGCAAAACTTTGGTGCTCACCGGCTACCGCCGGGCCACGCGGGATTCGTACCGCATCCGGCACTTCGTCTGGGACGTGGAGCGGGACGCCGAGGTCCGGGCGATGGAGCCGATTTTCCGCCGGTCGGGCGGGTTCGGCCCGGTGAAAGTGTTCTCCCCGGACGGGTCACTGATGGCCGAGTCGGCCGGCCTCGGAGGGACGGTCCACCTGCTCGGTCGGGACGGCATGCCGGCCGGCGACTTGGAGAATGCGGTCGAGCACCTGTTCACAACCGCGCTCACCTTCTCCCCGGACGGCAAGCTCCTGTACGTCGCTCGCGAGGATCAGGGGGTCGTGGTCTGGGACACCAAGACTCTCAAGCCGGTCCGGACGCTCGGGGAGGGTCGCCGGCCGGTCGCCGTGGCCGCGTCCGCCGACGGCAAGTTGGTGGCCGCGTTCGACGCCGCCCCGCAGCCGAAGGAAGGAACCCGGGTGAGGAAGCCGGAGGCCGTCCGGGTGTGGGACCCGGCCACCGGCAAGTCGGTCGCCGAGTTCCCGTGGCAGGCGGCCCCGGTCGACGGGCAGCCCCGGTACTTCGAGTACGGCCACTGGGTCGGGTTCCTGTCCGACGGGTCGCTGTGGGCCGCGGTCGCCGGGGAGCGGCTGACGTTCCGCCGGTGGGAGCGGGAGGGCGGCCGGGCGGTGGCCGACTGGACGGTCCCGGGGGACACCTTCGAGACCGCGGGCATGGCCGTCTCCCCGGACGGCTCGCGGGTGGTGGTCGGAGGCCGGGGCACCGTCCTCCGGTTGCTCGACGGCCAGACCGGCAAGGACGTCACCCCGGCGGTCGGCCACCGCGGCGAACTCCTCGACCTCGTCTTCTCCCCGGACGGCACCCGGCTCGTCACCGCGGCCGCCGACGGGACCGTCCGCACCTGGGACGCGACCACGGGCCGGGAGCGGCGGGCGGTCGAGGTGCCCGGCCCGTCCCTCCGGCTGTCGCCCGACGGGCAGTCCGTGTACGCCGCCGTCGGCCCCGAGAGCCGGATCGCCGACGGCGGGCCGGCGGTCGTCCGGGACACGGCGACCGGTCGGGAGCGCTACCGCCTACCGGGTGCCCGGGTCGTCGTCCCGCAACCGGACGGGAAGACGGTCTGGTGGTCCGGCGCGAAGGGACCGGAGGCTGCGCCGGTCGATGCGGCCACCGGGAAGCCCGCCGGCGTGCCGCCGGGGCACGGGCTGCCGCTCGCGTTCGGGGACGGCGGCCGGCTGGCGATCGCCCTGAGCGGGTCGACCCTGACCGGGTGGGACCCGACGACCGGCGGGAAGCGGTTCGCCTGGGACGTGAAGGAGGCCGAGCTGCTCCGCGCCGGGCCGGTCCGCGGCCGGCCGGAACTGCACTACGCCGACGGGCTGGTCGGGGCGGCCGCGTCCCCCGACGGCAAGCACCTGGCGTTCGTCGTCCACCGGAACCTGGTGGTCGAGGACGACGGCTCGACCCTGTACCTTTGCGAGGCGGCGACCGGGAAGGTAGTCTGGCGGGTGAAGGCGAGCAGCCAGTTCGCCCGGTCGGTGGCGTTCAGCCCGGACGGCAAGTCGCTGGCGGTCGGCGGGTGGCAGGCCAAGCTGTTCGACGCCGCGACCGGCGACGAGCGGGCCGTGTTCGACGGCCACCGCGGGTACACCAACCTGGTCGCGTTCTCGCCCGACGGCTCGCGGCTGGCGACCGGCGGGTCGGACGGCACAGCCGTCGTCTGGGAGCTGCCGCGGAAGTAGCCGCCTGGGCCGGGCGGAAAGTGCTTGACCGCGCCGACCGGCCGGGTAGAGTGAGGGCGACTCCACCGGAACCCTCACTCCCATGCCGGCCCCGTTCCCAGCCCGACGGCTCCACGGCCTCGCGGCGGCCCTCGCGGTCGCCGCGGCGGTCGCGGCCGCGCCGGGCCGGGC
>JAIEQO010000992.1 GCA_019747655.1 Gemmataceae bacterium
CGGTCCCGCTCCGCCCGCCGGGCCCGGTCGTCGGCCTCGGCCCGCAGCCGGCTGACCTCGGCCGCCACCTCCCCGGCATGGGCCGGGCGGTCGGCCTTCCCCGGCGCCAGGCACCGCCGGCACAGGGCCACCAGCTCCGGGTCGGCCCCGCACCCGGCCAACCGGGCAAAGGCGTCGTCCAGATTGGCCGCGGCCGCCTCCCGGAGGGTGGACTCGGCCGTGTCACCCGTGTACGGCGGGTGGCCGGTCAGGACGGCGCAGAGGATGCCACCCAGGCCGAACACGTCGGACCGGGCGTCGATCGCGTCGATGTCCCCGACCGCCTGCTCGGGCGGCATGTAGGCCGGCGTGCCGAGCAGGCTCCCGTCCTCGGTCTCGTCGTCCGGCCCGTGGGTCTGGGAGAACGGCCACGGGATCACCGCGGCGGCCGCGGGCTTGGCCGGCCGGGAGCCGTCGGTCAAGTCTTTGGCCAGGCCCCAGTCCATGACCTGGACCTCGCCGAACGCCCCGACCATCACGTTCGCCGGCTTCAGGTCCCGGTGGATGATGCCCTTCGAGTGGGCGTACCCGACCGCCTGGCACACCCCCTCGAAGGCGGCCACCAGGTTGGGCGGGCGGGGGGCGTGAGCCCCCTGATCCGCCGGGGTATCAGGGGGCTCACGCCCCCCGCTCGCCTTGACGAGGGCGTCCAGGGTCTGCCCCCGGATCAGCTTCATGGCCAGGTACGGCCGGCCGTCCGGCAGCGTCCCGGTCTGGTAGGCGGCCGGGACGCCCGGGTGCTGGAGCTGGCCGGTGATCCGGGCCTCGGCCCGGAACCGGCGGGCGGCCTTCGGGGACACCCCGAGCCGACCGCCGATCAGCTTGACCGCCACGTCCCGGCCGAAGGCGAGGTCCTTGGCCCGGTAGACGACCCCCATCCCGCCCCGCCCGACCTCCTCAGCCAGCTCGTACCCGGGGACGGCCGGCGGCCCGTCGGCCGCCGGCTCGCCGGCCGGGCCGGGGGTGGCGGTGGCTTGGCCGGTCAGGTCGACGGTCCGGTCGCCGGCCGGGAGGTCGGCGGTCGGCTCGACGGCCGGCGGGAGGTGTTGGGTCGGCAGGTCGGGCATGGCGGCGCCTCCGGGGGCTCGCTTGAGCTTACCCGGAGGCGACCGCCGCGCCCAGCGGCCGCGGTCGGAGGTACTGCATCAGTTTGGGCTATGGTGGCACAGGCCGGAGGCCTGTGCCACCAAGCTGAAGCACGACCCGGTCGGGCGGTGGTTCGCGCGGTCGATCGGCCGGGCCGTCAGCCGCCCTGGTGGATTTGGTCGAACCGCGGGGCGGCGGCCGCGAACGCCGCCAGGATGGTCGGGTCGAACTGGCCCGGGCACTCGGTGGTAATCATCTTCACCGCCCGGGCGTGGCTCAAGGGCGGGCGGTGCGGCCGGCGGCTCCGCAGCGCCTCGTACACCGCCGCGACCGCCACCACCCGGGCCGACAGCGGAATCTCGGTCCCCGAGAGCAGGTCCGGGTAGCCGGTCCCGTCCCACCGCTCGTGGTGCCCCCGGGCCACCTCGGACGCCAGCCCGAGGCTGGGCACGTCGGCCCCGAACTTCCCGGCCACCGTCAGCAGCACCTCGGCCCCGGCGGTGGTGTGCGTCTGCACCACGCTCCGCTCGTCCGGGTCGAGCTTGTCCGGCTTCATCAGCACGTTCCGCGGCACCGCCAAAAGCCCGAGGTCGTAGATCGGGGCCACCGCCGCCAGGAGGTCCAGGTACGCCGGGTCCTTCAGCCGGCCGTACTCGCCGGTCTCGGCGGCCGCCCCGCACAGGGCCCGGACGTACTTCACCGCCCGCCCCCAGTGCCCCTCGGAGACGAGGTTGGTTTCGACCAGGAGCCGGGAGACGGTGTACGACAGGGCCTCGGCCGCGGCCGCCGGCTTCGGCCCGGGGGCGGTCCGCTCCGGCGGCTGGCCGATCGCCCCGGACAGCCGGACGTTCCCGGCCGACGAGTTCCCCCGCGACCCCCGCCGCAGGACCAGCGACCGGACCCGGGACAGGAAGTCGGACGACGAGAACGGCTTGGACAGGAAGTCGTCGGCCCCCGAGACGGCCAGCCCGCCCAGCGCCTCGGCCGGCAGGGCCCCGGAGACGAGCAGGATTTTCAGCCGGTCCGGGTCCGGGATCGCCTGCCGGATCTTCTCGACCAGCTCGGTCCCGCTGATCCCCGGCAGGTTCACGTCGGCGACCACCACGTCCGGCGGGTTCTTGGCCAGGTCGGCCAGGGCCCCCTCGGCGTCCTCGGCCTCCCGGACCTCGTACTG
>JAIEQO010000775.1 GCA_019747655.1 Gemmataceae bacterium
GGCGTCAGCCCGCCGGTCGCTCCTACCGGCGGGCTGACGCCGCGCCGCTCCCGACCCGGGGTTTACCTGAAGCCCCCGAACACCCCCTTCCGATGAGGGTGTGCCCGTCGGCGACCCTCGGCCGCCGGCGGGCCGGCTCGATTCCCCGGAGACGCCCCACCGTGAGTGACCGCCCGTCCACAACGAACCCGACCCTCGGGTTCTTGACGATCGTGCAGGAGCCGTCCGGCTGGGTCGGCGGGTATCTGCTGACCAACGCCTGGGGCCGGCCGGTGGAGTTCCGGCTGACCACCGCCGTCCAGCCGAACCGGGTCCAGACCGTCCTCTACGGCCCGACCCTGACGGAGTACCTCCATGCCGACGTGATCGGGAAGACGTTGTGGGAAAAGACGGCCCTGAAGCCGGACCTGATCGTGACGGATGGCGCGGCGGCGCTGGCGTTGCGGTCGCGGGTGGGGGTGCCGGTGGTGGCGGTCTGGCCGGACGCCGACGTGACCCCGGCCGACGCTCACCTGCTGGCCCACGCCCGGAGTGCGGCCGGGCTGCTCCTGCCGGGCGGGTTCGCGGCCGACGAGCCGCTGGTGCGGGCGCTGTTGGACGCCGTCGACCCGGCGGTCGAGTTGGCCGAGCCGTTCGCCCGGGTCCGGGAGGCGGTCGCCGAGGCCCGCAAGATGGGGGTGACCGGGCGTGCCGCTTAACCTCACCCAGACCCCTCCCCAACCCTTCTCCCCGGCTCGCCGTCGGGGGAGGGGTCTGTTTACCCGGACTCCTTCGACATCCCCGTCACACTCCGGTCCGAAGTGATTCCGCACCCGCGGTGGGACCGGCCGCTGGAGGCCGGGGTGCGGGAGTCGCGGCTCCTGACCGACTCGCCGTGGGTGCGGTCGCTCGGGCGGCTCGACCTGACGGTGACGACGGAGGGGTGGCGGTTCCCGGCCCCGCCGGCCGAGTACGCCCCGCCGCCCCGGCTACCGGCCTCGGAGGGTGAGGCGAAGCCGGCCCGGCAGGTCGTGCTGACGCCGCAGCTGCCCGACGGGTCGGCGACCGCGAAGGCCCGCATCCGCACCAAGCCGACGGCCGACACGGTGCTGTTCAAGGACCGGCTGCTGTACCTGCTCCAGCCGCCGCTGGACGGGCTGTTCGACGGCCGGCAGCTCGAAGTCCCGTTCGAGCCGTTCCCGTACCAGTTGGAGGGCATCGCCTTCCTGATGCCCCGGCACGCGGCCCTCCTGGCCGACGAAATGGGACTGGGGAAAACGGCCCAGGCCATCCTGTCCCTGCGGCTGTTGTTCCACCAGGGCGTGGTCCGGCGGGGCCTGCTGGTCTGCCCGAAGCCGCTCGTCCACAACTGGGCCCGCGAGCTGCGGATGTGGGCCCCCGACCTACCGTTCGAGACGGTCGAGGGCGACCCGGACCACCGGCGGACCACCTGGACCGTCTCGAACTGCCCGCTCAAGCTGGTCAACTACGAGACCCTGACCCGGGACTGCGACCTGGCCGCGGATGAGAAGACGTACTTCGACGTGGTCGTGCTCGACGAGGCCCAGCGGATCAAGAACAAGGAGTCGAAGACGGCCCAGGTGGTCCGGGCGATCCGCCGGGGGCGGAGCTGGGCCCTCACCGGCACGCCGGTCGAGAACCACCCGGACGACCTGGTCAACCTGTTCGCGTTCATCGACCCGGGCCGCATCCCGCCCGAGACCCCGCCGAAGCGGCTGCCCCAGTACACGGCCGACTGCATCCTCCGGCGGACGAAGGACGACGTGCAGTCGGACATGCCGCCGAAGGTGGTCCGGGACCTGGAGGTCGAGCTGACCCCGGCCCAGCGGGCGGCCTACGTCCGGGCCGAGACCGACGGGATCGTCCACCTCAACGAGCTGGGCGAGACCGTCACCGTCCAGCACGTCTTCCAGCTCGTCATGCGGCTCAAGCAGATTTGCAACTTCGACCCCTTGACCGGCGAGAGCGCCAAGCTGGAGCAACTGCTGACCGACATGGAGGAGGTGGCCGACAGCGGCCGCAAGGCGATCGTCTTCTCGCAGTGGGTGGAGCCGCTGCAGGTGCTGGCGAAGGCGCTGGACCGGTACAACCCGCTCCAGTACCACGGCCGCATCCCGCAGGCGGACCGGACGCCGATCCTGGACCGGTTCAAGGCCGACCCGTCGTGCCACGTCCTGCTGATGAGCTACGGGACGGGGAGCGTCGGGCTGAACCTGCAGTTCACCAACTACGTGTTCCTGTTCGACCGGTGGTGGAACCCGGCGGTCGAGGACCAGGCGATCAACCGGGCCCACCGGGTCGG
>JAIEQO010000854.1 GCA_019747655.1 Gemmataceae bacterium
CCGCCCACAGGTCCGCGACGGCTTCGGCCGGCGCCGGCCGGGGGACCGCCCACACGGCCACGCTCCCGTCGCTGTGGCCGGTCGCCAGCGTCCGCCCGTCCGGGGCGAAGGCGACCGTCTGGGCACCGGCCCCCCGCTCGTTGTTCGACTCGGGCGTGATGTCCGGGGCCGGGAACCCCGCCATCGGCCGGCCGGTCAGGAGGTCGTGGGCGGCCACCCCACGGGCGTCGGCCAGGGCGACCGTCCGGCCGTCCGGCCCGAACACCACCTGGCCCGCCCGGCCGCCCCGGGGGAGCCGGGCCAGCACCTTCCCGGAGGCCAGTTCCCAGACCGCCAGGTCGCCGCCCGACCCCCGGCCGTCGGTCCCGGCCAACCGCCCGGCCAGGAGCCGCCCGTCGGCCGAGAACCAGACCGGCCCGTCGGCCATTCGCCCGCCCGGCTTCAGCCGCTCTCCCTCGCGGGCGGCCGGGGTGAACAGCTCGGTCCCGGTGTGGGTGTGGTAGACCTTGCCGGCCAGGACCACCCACCGGCCGCACGGCGAGAACGGCGACTGGCCGAAGTAGAGGTGTCCCGGGACCCCGAACCGGGCCAGCCGCCGGCCGGTCGGGATGTCGTGGGCCGTCACGTAGGTTTTGCCGCCGGCCCGTGGCTCGTCGCCGTGGGCCATTAGGAGGGTGTGGCCGTCGGCCGCCAGGGCGTAGGCCCGGATGCCGTTAATCCCGACTTCCTTTTCCGATGTCCACTGGACCGTCTCCACCGCCGCCCCGGCCACCGGGTCGTGGATCGTGACCCGGTGGGCCGCCCGGTTCTGGTGGTCGCAGTGGACCGACCGCAGCCCGGCCGGGGTGGCGACGAGTTGAAAGCCGAACCGCTCGCGGCGGTACGCCGCCCGCTTGCCGGACGCCACCTCCCACCGGCCGGAGTCCAGCCCCCACCCCCAGGCGACCACCTCCCGTCCGTCCGGGGTGAAGGCCACGTGCTCGACCGGGCCGCGGAGGCCGTCTCCGGGCGGGGCGTCGAACAGCGGCTTGCCGGTCGTCAGGTCCCACCGCTGGAGCGACCCCCAGTTCGTCACCACCGTCTTCCCGTCCCGGGAGAACGCCCCGAGCATGGGGCCGTACCCGCCGCCGTACCCGTCCGGCTTGCGGATGCGGCCGACCTCCTTCGCGTCCGTCACGTCCCACGACACCAGGTCGTCGGAGTAGTCGCTGAGCAGGGTGCGGCTGTCCGGGGCGAACGCGACCGGGGAGTTCGGGTGGGCCGTGTTGATCCCGCACCCCTGGTCCCGCTCGGTCACGGCCCCGGTCGCCGGGTCGGTCTCGATCAGGTGGAACGTCCGGGCCGGGGCCCCGTGGGCGACGAAGGCGACCGTCCGGCCGTCCGGGCTGAAGGCGAACTGGCTGCAATGCCCCGGCCGCTTCCACACCTCCTTGCCGGCGACCACGTCGTAGCAGCCGAGGAACTCCCGCGGGCCGTCACCCCGCCGGGCACTGATCTGGGACGCCACCACCCGCCGGCCGTCGGCCGAGAACTGGAGGTCGTAGACGTTGTACTCCAGCTCGCCGACGTCCTTCCCGGCCCCGGTCGCGGTGTCGTAGGCCCGCAGCACCGTCCGCTCGCCGACGTCCTCCCGGACGGCCAGCCGCCGGCCGTCCGGCGAGAGGGCGAACAGCCCGACCCGGGTGCCCGCGTCGGAGGCCCGCCGGAACAGGAGCTTGCCCGCCGGCACGTCCCACACGCTCACCCGGGAGCGGGCAAAAAACTCGTCCCCGAGCCACTCCTGGATCGCGGCCGTCCGGCCGTCGGCCGACAGCCGGGCGTGGGCCTGGGAGCCGGTGGAGATGTCGTCCCGGGGCGTGAGCTGTTTCTGCCCGAGCGGCTTCCCCGTGGCCGCGTCGAACCGGCGGACGATCCCCTCCGGGGAGACGGTCACGATCTCCTTCTCGTCCGCGGTCAGGGCGAAGGCCGCGTTGCCGATCCGGTGCGGCGACCACCCGAGCCGGGCTACCGGCCGGGCCGGTTCCGGCTCGGCAGGCCGCGGTGGCGGGGCGACCGCCGGCGGATCGGCCGGGAGGGTCATCATGACCGCCCCGACCCCGAAGACGAGCCCGCCCGCGAGCACCCCGACCGCCGCCCAGCCGAGGCGGAAGCCCGCCCCCGGGGCTTCGTTCGCCAGGGCGGCGACGGCCGGGCTCGCCGCACCGCCCGCGGCCGCCCGGACCGCCGCATCGTGGAGGGTCGCCGACACCCCCGGCGGGGCCTGCAACAGCGCCACCCCGGCAGCGAAGGCCAGCCCGCGGCG
>JAIEQO010000999.1 GCA_019747655.1 Gemmataceae bacterium
TTTTTGGGGGGTTTGTTTTGTTTTTTACCCCCCTTCTTGTGCCCTCGGGGGGGGGGCCCAAAACACCCCCCGACACTCCCACACTAAACACTCGCTCCGGGCCGGCCGGTCGGGTACGATCGGTGGGCCGGCCGGATGTCCCGCCGGCGGCACTCATTCCCCGCCCGGAGCCCGTCATGCCCTTCGTCCGCCCGCTCGCCGTCATCGCCTTGTTGCTCGCGGCCGCCGCCCCGGCCGACGCCGCCCTCATCACCCGGCTCGTCAACGTCAAGCTGACGGCCACCCCCGACGGCCCGAACCAGCAGTACGACCTCGACGTGGACCTCGACGGGACCACCGACTTCACCTTCCGGACGATCATCGGCATCCCCGACGACCCGACGTTCGCCAGCTTCACGGACATCGTCTTCCCGTTCGGGACCCAAAATGCCGCGGTCGTCGACGCCGCCGTCGGGAACGGCTTCCCGACCGTCTCCCGGCTGGCGGTCGGGGACGTGGTGTCGGCCGGGGACACGTTCAGCGGCCCGAACGACCTCGGCAACCTGTTCTTCGTCACCCTCTTCGACCCGCCGTCCGGCAACTTCGCGGGCCGGACCGGGTTCGCCGGGCTGCGGTTCGAGTCCGGCGGGCAGCTCTACTACGGGTACGCCCAGCTCACCCTGAACGGGCTGTTCGCCCCGTCCGACCCGCTGGCCCTGACGATCGGGGCGGTCGGGTACGAGTCGGTGGCCGGGGCCCCGGCCGTGATCGCCCCGGAGCCGGCCTCGGTCCTGCTCGCGGGGGTCGGGCTGGCGGTCCTCGGCGTCCGCCGCCGGACCGGCCGTTGAGAAGACGGGCCGCACGATGGACGCCGAGAGAAGGCACGATCAAGCAAATACAGAATCCATGAATTTGTTTTGATCGTGCCTTCTCTCGGCGTCCATCGTGCGGCTTCCTTTCCACCCGAACCCCAGATACTTGTCTGGACAACTATCGTCCGGACGGCTATCATGCCCCTATGAGTGGAGCGGCGGCACGCCCCGCGGCCCCGGCCCGGCGGTTCGACTCGCCCGAGCAGGAGGCCTTCCTGAGCCTGTGGCGGACTTACGACCGCCTCCGGGGCCTGGAGGACGACCTGTTCGCCGGGTTCGGGCTGACCCCGCAGCAGTACAACGTGTTGCGGCTCCTGAAGGCCGACCACCCGGACCCGGTCCCGACCCTGGCGCTGGCCGACCGGCTGGTGTCCCGGGCCCCGGACATCACCCGGATGCTCGACAAGCTGGAGGAGCCGGGGTTCATCACCCGGGCCCGCAAGCCCGGCGACCGGCGGTCGGTCTTGGTCGGCGTCACCCCGGCCGGGCTCGACCTGCTCGACCGCGTCGCCGGGCCGCTCCGCGACTGCCACGCCCGGCAGCTCGGCCACCTGCCGGCCGCGTCGCTCAAGACGCTCACGGCGCTCTTGAAGGCGGCCCGCGAGCCGCACGAACCTGTGGATAGCCCCTGGAAATGATCTCGTGGAACGGGCAATGACGAATGACCCACCAATGACCCACCAATGACGAAGGCAGACGGGGGTTGACTGCCTTCGTCATTGGTGGGTCATTGGTGGGTCATTCGTCATTCGGCCCCTCCCGCCACCCGCGGAGGACCGACGATGACGAACCCGGACGTTGTGGTCATTGGCGGCGGGCCGTCCGGCAGCACCGCCGCGACGCTGCTGGCCCAGAAGGGCCTGGCCGTCGAGCTGTTCGAGCGGGAGCACTTCCCCCGCTTCCACATCGGCGAGTCGATGATCCCGAACACCTATCCCGTCCTGAAGCGGACCGGGATGCTGGAGAAGATGAAGGGCAGCCATTTCGTCAAGAAGTACAGCGTGCAGTTCGTGAACCAGCGGGGCAAGCTGTCCGAGCCGTTCTACTTCGACGAGCACAAGCCCCACGAGTCGTCCCAGACGTGGCAGGTCCGGCGGAGCGAGTTCGACCACCTGAACCTGAACAACGCCCGCGAGAAGGGCGTCAAAGTTCACGAGGGGGCCCGGGTGCTGGAGGTGATGTTCGAGGGCAAGCGGGCGGTCGGCGTCCGGGTCAAGCCGGAGGACGGGCCGGAGCGGGAGGTGCGGGCGAAGGTGGTGGTCGACGCCAGCGGCCAGAGCACCCTCATCATCGACCGGTTCGGGCTGCGGGAGTGGGACCCGGTGCTGAAGAAGGCGGCCCTGTGGACCTACTGGAAGGGCGCCTACCGCGACCCGGGGAAGGACGAGGGGGCCACCATCGTCATCCAGACCGAGGGCAAGAAGGGCTGGTTCTGGTACATCCCGCTGCACG
>JAIEQO010000990.1 GCA_019747655.1 Gemmataceae bacterium
CGCAGGGCGGCGAACTCGGCTGCGGCCTGCTCCCGCCGGGCGTCCAGTTCTTCCCGGGCCGACCGAAGTTGCTCGTCGGCGGTCACCCGCTCGGCGGCCCACGCCGCCCGGCCCTCGGCCAGGGCCTTCCGATCGGCCGCGACCGCCCGCCCGACCTCCTGGAGCCGTGACACCTGCCGGGCTACCGCCGCCTCCCGCCCGGCCACCGCTTCTGCCAGCCGGGCCGCCTCCGTCGCCTGGTCCGCGGCCGCCCGGCCGGCCGCCTCGACCGCCGACTTCTCCGCCTCGTGCCGGCGGGTCCAGTCGTCCACCACCCGGGCCTTCGCCGTCAGCTCCTCGGCCCGCTTGCGGAGCTGCTCCTGGAGTGCCTGCCGGGCGGCCTCGGCCGACGCCAGGGCCGCCTCCCGCTCGCGGATCGCCACCCGGTCGGCTTCGAGCCGGGCCTGGAGGTCGAGGGCCTGACCCATCCGCCCCTTCAGGGCCCCGGCCTGCTCGGCGAACTCGGCCGAACGGGTGTCCAGCGCCGCCTCCCGCTCGGCGACCCGGGCCTCGGCCGCAGTCAGCGCCTCCTTCTGAACCCGAATCTCCTCCAGCCCGGCCGCCAGGAGCGAGTCCCGCTCCTCTAGCCGGCGGCGTTCCTGCTCGGTGCTCTCCTGGGCGTTGCCGAGTTCGGCCCGGAGCCGCTCGGCTTCCCGGATGCGGGCTCGCAGCTCCTCCTGACTCTCCTCCTCACGGGCACGGGCCGTCGCCAGGGCCGCCGCCTCCTGCTCGGCCTCGGCCCGGGTCCGGTCGAGTTTGGCACTGAGGACCGCCAGCACCCCCTGCTGGGCCTCCAGCTCGGCGGCCCGCTCAGCTAGCCGGGCGGTCTGGGCGTCGAGGTCGGCCTTCTGCCGGTCGAGCCGGTCCTGTTCGGTAGCCGCGAGTTGGACCGTGGCCTCCCACTCGGCCGCGTCCTTGCGGAGCTGGTCGAGCCGGGCGTCGGCCTCCTTCTCCCGGGCGGCCAATGCCCGGTCGCGGGCGTCGGCCTCGTCCCGCCGGCGGTCGAGCCGGAGCAGGTCGGCCGACAGCGTCTCGCGGTCCCGGTCGAACGTCTCCCGGTCGGTCCGGAACGTCACCTCTCGGTCCGAAAGGGTCTTCTCCCACTCGGCGAGTCGGGCGGCCTCGGCCTCGGTCGTAGCCGTTGCCTTCGTGAGGATGGCCTGGTCGGCGGCGAACAGCTCCCGCTGGCGGGCGAGGTCTTGTGCCGCGGCCGTGACGCGGGCCTGCTCGTCCCGGCGGGGCTCCCATGCCGCCTTCTCGGCCTCGAACGCGGCCCGGTCCTCGGTCTGCCGGGCGTGGGCCTCCCGGATCAGCCCCTGCGACCGGGCCAACTGCTCCTGGGCGGCCGTGTGCTGCCGGACCAGCTCGTCCCGGTAGGCGGCCAGCTCGTCCCGCTGCCGGGCCACCTCCGCCTCGCGGACCGTCAGGTCCGACGCCCGGGCCACCAGCGCCCCGCCGGCGGCCATCTCCCGCTCGTACTCGAGCCGCTTCTGATACCACAGGCCCCGGTCGGCCTCCAACTCCTCGGCCTGCTGGTCCAGGTCGCGTTGGCGGCGGACCAACTCGGCGTCCCGGCGGTCCCAGTCGGCCTGATCCCGTCCGGGCGAGCGGGGGGGGGGGGCCCCCCCGGGGTTGGCCGCCAACCGGGGGGGGGCGCCCCCCCCTTTTTGTCCCCCCCAAGGGGGGGGCCGCCCCCCCCCGCTCGCCGAACCCTCATCCGCGAACGCGACCAGCTTGGGGGCGATGTACCCCGGGGCCTGGACGCCGACGACGATCTCGGCCCCGGCGATGGTCAGCCGGTCGGCGTGGGCCACCGGGGTCGGGGTGTTGGCCGGGAGCGGGGCGTCGTTCAGCAGGACCGGCACCCCGGGGGCGACCCGCCGGACCCGGACCCCGTCCGGCTTGCGGGTGATCTGGCAGACGACGGCGGTGCGGGCCGGGGTGGGCAGCCGGAGGTCGCACCCGGCGGCCTCGCCGATCAGGAACTCGTCCCCCCCGACCTCGTAGGTGACCGGCCGGCCGGCCCCGGCCCGGACCTCCAGCCGGACCCGCGGGCGGTCCGGCCGGTCGGGCGGCGGGGGGGTCGGCAGGGGGGCCATCATGGCGGCGGTTCCGTCCGCCCCAGCCGGGCGGTGCGTCCATGCCGGCAGACCGGGTGCGGCCGGCGATTGGAACCCATCCGGCCGGCCGTGGCAAGGCGAACTGACCGCCCGGTCCTACCCCCGCCCCCCCCCACAGTTGTAAACCAACCCCGGCCACATACCCCAACGATTT
>JAIEQO010000557.1 GCA_019747655.1 Gemmataceae bacterium
TCGGCCCGTTGCAGCGGGTCGCGGACGGCCCGCCAGAAGTTGGCCGGCGGGTGGGCGTAGGTGCTGCCCCGGGCCATGAGGAGTTCGCCGGCGAACTCGTTCAGCGGGCGGTCGGCCGCGAGCTGGGCGGCGATCCAGCGGTAGAAGACGGCCACGCCCTTGCGGTCGAGCGCCTTCTCCTCGTTCCGCAGTAGGTCCGACCACTTCTGAGCCCAATACTCGGCGAACTCGGGCCGGGCCAGCAGGGCATCGACCAGCCGGTCGCGCTTATCGGGCCGGGTGTCGGCCAGGAACGCCCGCGTCTCGGCCACCGTCGGCAGGACGCCGAGGGCGTCCAGGTACGCCCGGCGGAGGAAGACGTGGTCCTGTGCCAGGTCGGCCGGTGCCAGCCGCAACTCCCGCAGCCGGGCCAGGACGAGCCGATCGATCTCGTTCCGGGGCACGAAGCCGGAGGTGTCTGGCATCGTTCGGTCTGGCAGGAACGCCACCCGGACCGGGGCGACCTGCCCGAGGTAGCGGACGAGCAGGACCGTCTCGCCGAGCTGCTCGCGGACCACCTCACCGGCCGGGGTGATCTTGGCGACCCCCGGGGCGGTGAACTCGAACGCCGACAGGCCGGTCACGTCCCGGGTCGAGCCGTCGCCGAAGTGGGCCGTCACCGTGACCCGGAAGCGGTCGGCCGGGTCGGTCCGGATCGCAGTTGCCGGCGACACGTCGAGCCGGGCCAGGGTCGGACCGCCGGCCGGGTCGGGCGGGCAGCCGCGGGCGATCCAGGAATCGAGTACCGAGTACTCCGTACTCAGTGTTGTGAAGCGGATGCCGCCCTCGTGCGGGACCGCGCCGGTCGCCTTCTGGAGGATCAGACTCCGCTCGGGCCGCTGGACATCGACCCGCCGGCCGAGCATGTCGCGGGTCAGGGCCGCCAAATCACCGGCCGGTTCCTCGCCGCGGAGCGAGAGTTTGAACCCGCCCTTGCCGTTCAGGTTGCCGTGGCACGGCCCGGAGTTGCACCCGGCCCGGGAGAGGACGGCCATCACGTCCCGCTCGAACGACACCGGGGCCGGGTCGGCGGCAACGACCGGGCCCGATGTCACCGCGCCGAGCATCAGCGCGAGTGGGAACCGGCGGGCCGGCATCGGGAACTCCGGACGGGGCAAGCCGGGCGGGACGGGGCGTCGGCGGGAGAGCGGCGGGCGGTAAGGTATTGTCCCCGATGGCCGTCTGGCCGGCAAGGAGAATCCGGCCCGGGTGAAGCTCGGCAAGATGTGCCGGCCGTACCGATTTTGCTCAGGATTCCGCCCACGGCGGCCGATACGGAGACCAATCCACACACCGGTTCCTCGCCCCGGACCCCGAGGCCGCGATGTCCCAAGCCGTTCCGACGCCCCGCCTCGACCTGACGGCCCTCGACGAGCGGGTCGTGCCGAGTACCGTCACCGCGGTCACCACCGCCCGGCCGTTCGACTTCGTTGGCACCGGGACGCTGACCACCCAGACCGGCTCGACCGCCGGCGGCACCGCGCTCACCAATAGCGGGACGGCGAACGTCACCCTCCGCGG
Organism: Gemmataceae bacterium; assembly: GCA_019747655.1. Classification (GTDB taxonomy): domain Bacteria; phylum Planctomycetota; class Planctomycetia; order Gemmatales; family Gemmataceae; genus Urbifossiella. The sequence goes on from JAIEQO010000557.1 coordinate 1,561, forward strand.
GGTGATCGACTACGCCGGGAACACCGGAGGGCAGTCGCCCGTGGTCACGTTCACCGGGGTCGGGACCGGGACGGAGGGGCCGGCCGACCCGGCGGCCACCGGCGGGATCGGGGACTACGCCCAGACCGTCCAGGGGGGGTTCGGGTTCAAGGACGACAACGGCACCGTCACCGCCACCGACCCGCTGACCGGGGTCAGCAAGTGGGTGACGGGCACGGGGGCGGGGTCGGTCGGCCTCGGGCCGCAGTCCCCGGCCGGGTCGTTCGACGTGTCCACCTTCAAGCTCCAGACCGCCTGGGGCGACCCGGCGGCCGCCGGGACCGCGGGCGGCACCCTCGCCGCGACCCTGGCGAGCAAGACCCCGGCCGCCACCGACGTGGCGTTCGGCGAAACGACCGCGACCGCCGCGGCCGACGGCAGCCTGGGCCTCCAGTTCACCGTCAAGATGGCCGGCGACCTGGTCAAGGCCCCGACCCGCGACACGGCCGTGGCCCGCGTCACAGCGACGTGGGAGGGTGGCGGCAAGTCCGAGGCGGTCGAGCTGGACGTGCCGGTCTACTGGAACACCGGCTCGGTCGCGGTCAAGGTCGAGGACCTGGACCCGCCGGAGTGGGCCGAGACGCTGACCGTCCGGCTGGACGCCGACGGCAAGCTGGCCGAGGGGGACGAGGCGAACAACACCTGGGCGGTGACGCTGGCCGACGTGGCCCCGCCGCCGGTCGCCGAGCCGCCGGCGTCGCCCCCGCCGCCCGCTGCCCCG
>JAIEQO010000383.1 GCA_019747655.1 Gemmataceae bacterium
TGCCGCGCGGGGGGCGTTAGCCCCCTGTTTTCTGTTGTTACAGGGGGCTCACGCCCCCCGCTCGCCAAACCACCCCGACCGCCCCAGTTTGACGCGCCCCGGGTGGCGGCGCAAGACAAGCAATCAAGCGAAGGGGCGGGGGGAGCCGATCGGAGGCGGGAGGACCTCCCCGGCGGCCCGCCCCGCCGCGGACTCGCGTACCCACGGATGGGACCCATGACCCCGCTCCGCCGGCTCCTGTTCGGCCTCGGGTGCGCCGCCCTGGTCGGCTCCGCCGCCCGGGCCAACCCGCCCGGCGTCCCGCTCCCGGCCCCCACCCCCGTCCCCGCGGCCGTCGACTGCCCGCCCGACCCGTGCCCGCCGGTCACCGTGCCGTGCCCGCCGACGGTCGTTCCCTGCCCCGCGCCGGCCGCCCGCACCCCGCGGGTGGTGGTCGAGATGTCGCAACCCGAAGTCCGGTTTGTGGCCCCGCGGTCAGGCGGCGGGTCCGGCGGCAGCGGCACCGCCTGCCAGACCGGGACCGGGGCCGCGTGTCCGACCGGCCCGGACCTCCACTCCAAGTCCTGCTCGTTCCTCAACCTGAGCATCAGCCGGACCCGGAACAAGGTGTGCGGCGGGGCCGGCGGCATCCCCCAGCCGGTCACCACCACCGTCCCGGCGTTCGCCACCGCCACCATCCCGATCGCCTTCCAGACCACCCAGTACGCCGTCGGGGCCGAGTCGGCCCTGCTGGGCGTCCGCCGGGACGCGGGGCTGTCGCAGGCCGAGGCCGCCGAGCTGATCCGGGATGTGATCCGGCGGGAGACGGCCCGGCAGGAATCGGCCAAGCAAGAGTCGGCCCCGGTCGCCGGGTGCGCCGACCTGAAGGCCCGGGTCGACCGGATCGAGCAGCGGCTGGACGTGATCGAGAAGAAGGTCGAGGGGATCGCGGCCAAGCTGAACAAGCTGCCGTAGCGGCGGGCGGGGGCGCGGGGTGCCGGCCAATTTGTAGGGCCGGCTGTGCCGGCCGGCCGGCACAGCCGGCCCTACTTCTTCGGGCTGAGCTTCTCGTCGAGGGTGTCGAGGGCCTTATTCAGCCGCTCGATCTGGGCCTCGGCCGCGGCCAGCTTCTTCTCCAGCCGCTTCTTCTCCTCGTCATCAACCGCCGGAGCGGTCTCCTTGCGGGCGGCCGCCCGGTTCCGTACCGCGATCTCTTGCTCGATCAAGGCCGCCAGCTCCTCCCGCGTGATCCCGCCCCGGCCGGCCCCGCCGACCAGCCCGTGACCGGCCATCCCGCCGTGCATCAGGTTGGCCTCGGAGAGCGGCACCGTGACCGACGGGGTCTCCTGGATGCTGAAGAGCCGCGGGAACGGGACCGGGATGTGAATCCACCGCACCCCGATTCCGAGGCCGGCACTGCCGGGGTTGACCGTGCCGAGGGAACTCGTCAGGGCCGACGTGCGGCTGAACCCGGCGATCTGGTTGGCCAGGGCGAGCCCCTGGCTGGCGGCGGCGATCGCCCCGAGCGCCGACTCGGGCTGGCCGGCCGGGGCCGACTCGGGGGCGCCGCGTTCGGGCTGGCGGCGGGCCGACTCCGGCTTCCCGGGGGCCTCCGCCTTCTCCTCTTTGTCCTTCCCGGGCGGGCAGTTCTCGGGCAGCTCGACCACGATCTTCTGCGGCGGGGCCTTCACCCGGACGACCGGCTCGTCCCCGCACTCGGCCGGGACCCGCCGGTCTGCCCGGTCGCCGCGGTGGTGCAGGCAACCCGGGGCGGCCAGGAGGGCCAGGACGACGGGGACGAGCGGACGGAACGGCATCGCACCCCCTCGGCGGCCGCACGGCCGGGACAATCCCTCTTTTCGGCCGGGCCGGCGCAGGAATTTAGCCCACCTCGGCGGATTTCCTCACGACCCTGACATGGCCGGCCGGGGCCGGCGTCTTGGTGGGGCGGGAAATCCGCGTACCCTGTGAATGTCCGGGGCCGGCCGGCGAATCCCCGGTGTCCGCCCCGCGCCCCGCCCCCGGGACAGGCGATGCTCTTCCGCCTCAGCCAGGTCACCAAGACCTACGGGCCGATCACCGCCCTGCGGCGGCTGACGGTCGAGGCCGCCCCCGGGGCGGTCGGGCTGCTCGGCCCGAACGGGGCCGGCAAGACCACCCTCATCCGCACCCTCCTCGGCCTCATCACCCTCGACTCCGGCGAGGGCGAGGTGCTCGGCCTGGACATCCACACCCGGGCCCTGGACATCCGCCAGCGGGTCGGGTTCATGCCCGAGGACGAGTGCCTGTTCCCGGCCGTCCCCGGGGTCGGGTTCGTGGCCTACGCCGGCGAGCTGTGCGGGATG
>JAIEQO010000552.1 GCA_019747655.1 Gemmataceae bacterium
CGCCGGGGAGGCCGCCCTCCGCCGGGGCGAGGTGGCCGCCCTGGTGGTGGCCGGGGGCCAGGGGAGCCGGCTCGGGTTCGACCACCCGAAGGGGATGTACCCGGTCGGGCCGGTGAGCGGGGCCAGCCTGTTCCGGGTCCACGCCGAGAAGGTGCTGGCCCTGTCCCGGCGGTACGGCCGGCCGGTCCCGCTGTTGGTCATGACCAGCCCGGCCACCCACGCCGAGACCGAGGTGTACTTCCGTGACCAGCGGTTCTTCGGGCTGGCCGAAGGGGACGTGCGGTTCTTCCAGCAGGGGACGATGCCGGCCCTGGACGCGGCGACCGGGCGGCTGTTGCTCGAAGCCCCGGGCCGGCTGTTCCTGAGCCCGAACGGCCACGGCGGGACGCTAACCGCGCTGGCCGAGACGGGTCTCCTGGCCGACCTGGAGGCCCGGGGTGTCCGCCACGTCTTCTACTTCCAGGTCGACAACCCGCTGGTGCGGGTGTGCGACCCGGGGTTCGTCGGCCGGCACGTCGAGGCCGGGTCGGAGGCATCGTCGCGGGTGCTGTTCAAGACCGAGCCGGGGGAGAAGGTCGGCCTGTTGGCGGACGTGGACGGCCGGTGCGTCATCATCGAGTATTCGGACCTGCCGGCCGACATGGCGGCCGAGCGGGGGCCGGACGGGACGCTCCGGTTCCGGGCCGGGAGCCCGGCCATCCACCTGTTTTCGGTGGCGTTCTTGAAGCGGGTGACGGGCGGGGGCGGGCTGCCGTTCCACGTGGCCCGCAAGAAGGTGCCGTACTACGACCCGGCGACGGGCCGGGCCGTCACGCCGGCCGCGGAGAACGCCCTGAAGTTCGAGCGGTTCGTGTTCGACGCCCTGCCCCTGGCGGGGCGGTGGCTGGCGGTGGAGGCCCGGCGGGAGGAGGAGTTCGCCCCGCTGAAGAACGCCTCCGGGCCGGACTCGCCGGAGACGGTCCGGCGGGCGCTCAGCGGCTTGCACGCCGGCTGGCTGGAGGCGGCCGGGGTGGTGGTCCCGCGGGACGCGGCCGGCGACCCTGTTCACCCGATCGAGGTGTCACCGCTGGTGGCGTTAGAGGCGGCCGACCTGCGGGGGAAGCTGCCCCCGGGGTACGCGGTCCGCGGCCCGACCTACCTGGGTTGACGACCGAGGAAACACGACCGCCGCGGGCCGGACCCGCGGCGCTCGCTTGAGGGTAACTGACGGGATTTGAACCCGCGGCACCAAGTCGACGATCCGGGCCAGCCGGGCGGCTGGGTTGCCGCCCGGAACCCGGGTCGGCCTACCCCACCCCCCCGACCCCGGCCGCGGGCGGGCCGGCCCGGTCCTCCAGCCACCGGGCCAGAGCCCGCACGTCCAGCCCGAACAACCCGCCCGTGAACTGACTGGCGAAGGCGACCCGGCCGTCCGGCTCGACCCCCACCACCCGGAACGGGTACGCCCGGTAGGCCTCCTCGGCGGCCGCGTCCGGCCCGTCCACCACCGTCGGGACCGTCCACCCCCGGACCTCGACCGCCTGGCCCACCAGCTCGCACCGGTCCGCCCCGTCCGGCGGGGCGAGCAGGAACCCGACCCCGGGCAACTCGTGCTCACCCTCCCGGACCACGACCGTCAGGAACTCGGCCCGGTCCCGGTACGACCGGTACAGCTCCCGCAGGCCCGGCTGGTGGTAGTGGAAGCAGTCGCAGGTGAAGCTGGTGAAGATCAGGACGACCGGCCGGCCGCGGGCGAGCAGGTCGGCCAGCCGGACCGGCGGGCCCCCGTCGACCGGGGTGAGGGCGAAGTCGGGCGCCGGGGTGCCGGCCGCCAGGGGCTCGGCGGCGGTCGCCGGGCGGGGGGGCGACCAGACCCGGCCGGGCGTCTTGCGGGGTGCGGCGAACTCGACGGCCGCCGCCGCGGCCGCGACGAGCAGAAGCACAAACAGCCCGGATCGCCACCCGAAAACGGAGGGCCGGGCGAAAAACCTCAACATCAACAGACCTTCCTTATAATGAATCCGGGAACCCCGAGCCGTTGGCACCGGCCGGGTCATCGGGCGGAGAGGAGCGGGTGGATACCGGGTCCCCGGGCCGGGACTTACATGAGGTGCGGATGAGACCCGCCGGGCGGTCTCACACGCCCGTCGGGAGCACCTCGGCCCGGCCGACTCGCACCGCCGGAGCGGCACGGGGGCCGGGAGGAATGAAGCAACGCGACCCGCTGTGTTCAGCGGGTCGCGTCGGGTTGCACTGTTATGCGCCGGATGAATTGAGGGTGACTGACGGGATTTGAACCCGCGACATCCAGATCCACAATCTGGCGCTCTAACCAACTGAGCTACAGCC
>JAIEQO010000417.1 GCA_019747655.1 Gemmataceae bacterium
GCCAGCTTCAGCCCGGCCGCCTCGCACAGGGCCCGGACGGCGGCCAGCACGTCCTTCCGGACGGCCGCGACGGTGGCCCGCCGGTCCTCGCCGCCGGTGTCGGCCACCGGGGCGTAGTCCAGGACCACCTCGTCCGGCCCCTCGGTCAGCTCCTTGAGGGCCTGGAACCGGACCAGGGCCGGCTCCTCGGCCGGCGGGACCGGCGGGAACCGGACCTCCTTGAAGATCACCCGGTCGCGGCCGACGGCCACCAGGGCCGGGGCCGGCGGGATGTCGGCCGCCTTCAGCCGGTCGCGGAGCCCCTCGCCCAGGGCCCTGGCCGTCTGGGCGGAGAGGGTCGGCGGGCCGTGGTCGTCGCCGGCCGTCCAGGCCAGGGCGTGCTCGACCCTGGCCGCCCCGCCCCGGGCCGAGCCCGAGACGACGAACAGCCCGCTCGGGTCGAGGTCGAGGGCCAGGTAACGCAAGGGGACTCCAGTTTCGAGTTTAAAGTTTCGAGTTTCGAGGGTCGTGTTCGGTTACCGGGCCCTCATCGGGGCGTGCCGTGCAACTCGAAACTTCAAACTCGAAACTCGAAACTACTAGCGGGGCGGCTCGAACCCCCGGGGGGTGTCGAGGTCGGCGAGGTCGCGGAAGTACAGGATGCGGGGGGCCCCCTGGTTGGTGTCGACGACGGCCTCGACCCGGGCCGTCGGGCCGCCCTCGCCGAAGTACCCGATCGCCTGCACCCGGTACACCATCGACCGCCCGGTCAGGTACTTCTCGACGGTCTTGAAGTCGGCCGCGGACATCGCCCCGCTCGTCACCAGCCAGGCCGCGGTCAGGGTGGCGGCGTCGCCCTTCGGCTGCTGCTCCCGCTTGGCGATGATGTCGTCGACGACCGCCTCGGTCAGGTTCGGGACGGTCAGCAGGACCTCCCGGGGGGCGGTGTTGACGTTCAGCCGGGGGACCAGCTCGACGGCCGTGGTGGTCGTCACCTTGTCGAGCAGCTTGGGCAAGGCGTCGTTGAGCCCGGCCGAGTTGTTCAGCGGCGAGTCGACCACCACCGAGGGGGCGTCCGGGGGGGCGTTCTCGGCCCGCGGCAGGGTGATCCGGACGTTCTGGAGGTCGAGCAGCGACTTCAGCCGGCGGCGGTTCTTCGGCTCCCCGGCCAGGGCCGTCTTGACCGCGTCGGACAGGTCGGCCATCGTCCCGACCGTGGTGTTCTGGCTCTGGCCCTGTCCGGACCCGGAGCCCGAGCCGGACCCGCCGGCCCCCCCGCCCCCGGAGTCGGACGTCTGGGCGGTCAACTGGACCCGCTCGGCCGACTCGACCTGGACGGTCCCGCTCATCCGGACGGTGGTGGCCTGTCCGGCCGCCGCGGCCTCCGTCATCCGGACCGTGACGCTGAAGTTCTGCACCGGCGGGGTCGAGACGGTGAACATCTTGTACGCCAGGATCAGGTCGGCGAGGTCCTGGCCGACGGCCGTGACCAGCTTGCCGTGCAGGGCCGGCAGGTCCTCCGACTCGTTCGCGTTCACCCGCAGGGTGCCGCCGGTGTCGAGGTTCAGCTCCCGGCCGTAGACGGTCAGGTAGTCGGCCCACCCGCGGCCGAAGTCGCCGCCCCCGTCCTCGTCGGCCGTGCCGTTGCGGTTCCGGTCGGTCCCGAAGAGCAGTTGCGGCGTCACCCCCCGGACGAAGAGCAGCTCGTCCAGGCTGTTGAGCGGGCCGTTCTTGGCCCGGTACGGGCGGGCCAGCCCGGTATAGTGCCCGGACTCGGCCCCGTCGGTCCGGGGGTCGTCGTCGGCGTCCACCCAGTCGACGATCGCGTCGGCCACGTCGGCGGTCATGTTCGGCAGCTTCATCAGGGCGTCGTACAGCACCTGCCCGGCCGGGTCCTGCTCGATCAGGGCGTTGATGTTGAGCTTCCCGCCCTCGTCGACCACCGCCCCGTACCGCCGCTGGAAGCCGCCGCTGCCGTCCGGGGCGACGGCGACCAGCGAGCTGCGGCTCTCCTGCCGGGGGTTGGCCCCGGCCGCGACGGTCATCTCGGGGAAGGCCCCGTCCTTGAGCGGGTCGTGGCCGAGGTCGTTGGCGAGCGTCGTCGGGTCGGCCAGCATGGCGGCCGCCTGGTGGACCCCGGAGACGGCCGCGGCCCGGGCCTGGGCGGCGGTCCCGAGCCGGGCGGCGGCCCGCCGCTCGGCCCCCATCACCTCGACGTACTGGTACGCGGCCAGCGACAGCACCACGATCACCACCAGCACGGCCACCAAGGCGTACCCGGGGCGAGCGGGCAGACCCCTCCCCCTAACCCCCTCCCCCGGGGGGAGAGGGGGGACCGGAATCGGCCTCTTGCTCC
>JAIEQO010001071.1 GCA_019747655.1 Gemmataceae bacterium
CGGGGCCAGGACAGCCCACTCGGCGTCGGAGAGGTCGCGGCGGTGCATGCAAGATCAGAGGCACGGCCGCCCCCCGCTCGCCGGGATGTTGGCTCGACCCGGGCCGCCCACATGTTCCGGCCGGCCAGCCTCGCCCCGGAGAAGTCGACCCCCCAGAACGTCTCGAACTCCGGCAACGTCGGCATCGGCAGCTACGGCTCGCGGTGGGGGCGGACGGTCATGATGACACGGCCGACCCCCAACCGCAGCGCCGGTTGCGGGATAACCGGCTACTTCCGGATCGCCACCTCGTACACGCGGTTGAACTGCGGCTCGTTCTTCCGATCCGGCGGCGGGGTGCCGCGGATCACCGCCTTCCCGTCCTGGACCTCGTACCCGAACGACTTGCCGGTAACGGGGTCGGGCGGCAGCGGCAGGGCGACCGCGTCCAGTGACGACGGGACCGCCCCGCCGTGTTCGGCCGCGTGCAGCCGGACGGCCTCGACCACCTTCAGGAGGTCGATCCGCTGCTGGATGCGGACCCGGGCCGCGACGACCTTGCTGATCGCCGGCAGCAGTGCCGCGAACCCGCCGAGGCCCTTGACCCGCCCGTCGACGTCCGGCGGCACCTTCCAGAACGGCACGTTAGTCCACTTCAGGAGGTCGTCCCGCAGGGTCTCGTACTGGAGGTACTCGTCGGTCAGGTAGACCTGGAGGCGGGACATCTTCCCGACCGCGGCCGCGGGGAAACCGGCGGCCACCAGCCGGTCCTTCGCGGCCGCGAACACGGCCGGGTCGGCGGCCAGCCCCTCGGCCCAGTCCGGCCGCCGGCCGGGTGCCGCGGCCCCGCCATCCAGCTTGATGATCTTGTCCAACTCCTTGGTCATCCGCATCAGCTCGGCCTCGGACAGCGGGTCCGGCTTCCGCAGGGCCCCGAAGTCCTTCTCGGTCCAGGCCCGCTCGCCCTGCATCCCGGCCCGGAGGTCGACGAACGGGGCCGGCAGGTCGGTCAGCGACCAGAACAGGTTCGGGGCACCCGGCTGGGCGACGAACTCCTCGACCGCGTCGAGGGTCATGTTGGTGATGGCCGCCCCGACGAGCTGGCCGATCAGGGTCGGGTGGTGGTTGAACGACTTGGCCAGGGCGAAGAGCGTCTGGGCCGACCGGGCAGCGGCCGGGAAGTCCTTCCGGGCCACCTCCCCCCGCATCCGCACCTTCAGGGCCTGGGCCAGCATCCGCAACTGCTGCACGTCGGGCAGGAGGGCGTTGATCCCGTCGTTGCGGAGCTGGGTGGTGAACTGCCAGTCGGCCGTGTCGAGCCGGGCGGCGTAGTCGGCCTGCCGGAGGCCCGAGCCGCCGTACCCGATCAGCTCCTTGGCTTCGGCCAGCTCGGCCAGCGGGGCGACCAGGAAGTGCTCGCGGTCCTTGACCGACTCGGGGGCGTAGTAAAAGTTGTTCTGCTCGAAGAAGCACTTGTAGAACGCGGGGATTTGGTTACCCGGGTTCAGCTCCCGGAGTTCGGGTAACAGCGGGTACTTGAGTGCGGGCGTCGGGGCCGGGGCGGGGTCGGCCGTCAGCCGGAGGACGAGCTTGCCGTCCTCGGGCTTGAGCGGCGGCTGGGCGGACGCGGCCGTCGGAACGGCGACGAGGGCGGCCGCGGCGAGGAGCGGGCCGAAGCGCATGGCGACTCCAGGGGAGGACGGGGTTATTCGACCGCGGCCCGGCGGGCCTGGGCGAGGGTCTGCGGGTAGTCGGGCGGGAAGTCGAAAGTCGCCGGCCGGGGCCAGGCGTCGAGGTTGGTGCCGCGGGCGAGCAACCCGGGGGCGGGCGACTCGGCCGGCGGCTCGTCCGCCGGGTCCGGCTCGGGGATCACGGCCGGCACGGGGATGAACACCGGGGCGGCCGGCGGGTCGGGCCGACGGAGGACGAGCGCCCCGACGGCGGCGAGGTTGGTCAGCACCAGCCCGGCGACGGCCAGCTTCCACCCCCGGGGGGTGCGGGCCGACGCCCGGCCGGCGGCGAAGAGTACCCCGGCCGGGTCGAGCCCGGACGCCGGGGTGAACTGGGCCAGCCGGTCGTACACCGGGTCGGGGGTCAGCGGGGGCACGCGGCACCGAGCCTTTCGCGGAGGGCGGCGATCCCGGCCTCGTACCGCCGGAAGGCGGTGGCGACCGAGCAGCCGGCGGCCGAGGCGATCTGATTCAGGGTCAGCCCGCCCCAGAGCCGGGCGACGATCACCTCCCGCTGATCCGGGGCGAGCGATTCGAGGGCGGCCACGGCCTCGGCGGCGTCGAGGCCGTCGACCGCGGGCTCGGCGAACCACCGGACCGGGCGGGCGGCGGCCCGCTCGCGGTGG
>JAIEQO010001032.1 GCA_019747655.1 Gemmataceae bacterium
CCGCCGTCTACCGCCGCCCGGCCCCCGGGGCGGCGGCGGTCAGCCCGGACGGCCGGTGGGTGGCGGTCGGGTCGTACAGCGGCCGCGGAGTCGAGGTGTTCGACGCCGCCTCGGGGGCGGCCGTCGCCACGGTGGCGGCGGACGCCCGGCACCCGGTCCCCGACTTCACCCCGGACGGCCGGACGCTGATCGTCGGGACCTACGGGGCGTTCACCTTCTGGGACGTGGGGACGTGGTCCGCGGCCGGCCGGCGGGACCGCGAGCCGGGGTGCGACCACCCGGGGCGGGTGGCGTTCACCGCCGGCGGGGCGTTAGCGGCGTGGGTGGTCGGTCGGGAGACTGTGCTGGTGACAGACGCCGGCGGGCGGCCGCTGGCCCGGCTGCCGGTGGCCGGCGGGGGCCGGGCCCGCCAGCCGTTGTTCAGCCCGGACGGGCGGACCCTCGCGGTCCTGACCGGCGCCGACCTCCACCTGTGGGACCTCCCCGCGGTCCGGGAGGGGCTCCGGGAGGTCGGGCTGGACTGGGCCGACGACCAGCCCCCGCCGCCCGGCCCGCCGCCGTCCGCGGCCGAGGTCCGGGTGGCCGGGGCCCACCGGCTCCGGGCCGGGTGGCGGTCGCTGGAGGCGTTCGTCTACGCCCCCGCCCACCTGGCCCTCAACCCGACCGGGCCGGACGGCCACCTGTGGCTCGGGCTGTACCTGGCCCGGGAGCGGAACGACCCGGAGGCGGCCATCCCGGCGCTGAACCTGGCCACCCTGGCCGACCCGGACCTGCCGACGGCGTACCAGGCCCGGATCGAGGCGTACTGGAAGCTCGGCCGGTGGGCCGACCTGTTGGCCGACGCCGACCGCTACCGGGAGGTGTGCGGGCCGGGCCGGTGGGAGCCGGAGCGGCGGTACTACCGGGGGGCCGCCCTCCAGCAGCTCGGCCGGCACCGGGAGGCGGTCGCGGAACTGACCGCCGCGCTGGACGGCGGGGCCTCAGGCGGGGTCCGGGGGCTGGCCCTGGAGGCCCGGGCGATCAGCCTGTACGCTACCAACCAGCAGTCCCGGGCCCGGGAGGACTTGGCGGCCGCGAAGCTGGAGAAGGCGGACAAAGGGGCGCTCGTCGCCAGGCTCCAGTACCTCCTCTTCTTCCCGCCCGGTGGGAGGCTGAACCGAAACGTCGCGCTGTATGCCCGGGACGTGGCCCAGGGCCTCGCCGCCGACGGCGGGGCCTACGAGGCCGCCCTGAATGCCCTGGCCCTCATCCGGATCAACACCACTTCGTCCATGCTCGACGGGTTGCGGGCGATCGACCGGCTCAGCGGCTTGCCCTCCACCCGGTCCTACCAGGTCGGTTGGTTCGCGGCGGCCATCGGCCACCATCGGCGGGACAACCCGGAACGGGCCAGGCAGGCGTGGGACCGGGCCGAGCGGGCGGCCAAAGACTTCCCCCCCGCGGCCCCCTACGAGCGGTTCCTGCTGAACCGACTCCGGACCGAAGCAATGGTCGTGTGGGACATCCCCCCACCGCGGCTAGTCAACCGCGCCCCGGCCGGGCCGTGACGGACTCGCCGGCACTGATGTTGCATCCGTACAAGGCGTACCCATCGCCCGTCCGGACCAATACCCGTGATGAACGACTCCCTCCCCCGCGTGGCCGTGTGCGCCGAGTGCCACGGCTTCGCCGAAGCCCCGCTGTCGCGGCTGTACGACCCCTACGGGCTGCCGACCTGCCACTACATTTGCCAGGAGTGCCGGGGCTGCCTGCTCGACCAACGCCCCGACCCGTTCGAGGACTGTGACTAAAGCAACCGGATCGGCACGCCGGGGATCAGCTGGGAAGACCGGTTCCCGACTCACCCGACGTACACCCCGTCCGCGGCGACCAACCCGCTGAACGGGTCCTGAAGCGGGTCGAACGGGTTCGGCAGCCGCGACGAGTTGATGACACGGACCCGGGCGGGCTGACCCTCCGCCCCGCTGGCCGCCACCAGCTCGGCCGTCCCGTCGCCGTCCAGGTCCCGGGCCGCGATCCGTAGCCCCTTCCGGTCGTCCGGGTCGAGGACGAAGAAGTCGGCCAGGGCCGGCAGGGCGGCCCCGTCCGCCCCGGGGTTCTGGACCAGCACCCGCCCGGACACCACCCGCACCCGCGGGCCGCCGCTGTCGCCGGTCCCGTAAGCCACGTCCGCGTATCCGTCCCCGTCCAGGTCGCCGGCGGTCACGAACACCCCGCTCCGCAGGGCCGGGTCGAGGGCGAAGAAGTCTGGCACCAGCCGGGCCGGTCGCCCGGCCGCGACCGACCGGCCGCCGTACACCGCCACCCGCGGCCCGCCGCCGATGCCCGCCCCGACGAC
>JAIEQO010000917.1 GCA_019747655.1 Gemmataceae bacterium
GTTCCCGCGCGGCACCCGGACGGCTCCGGGGTGCCCCGCACCCGTTACCGCGACCGACTCGGCGAGCGGGGGGCGTGAGCCCCCTGATACTTGACCGCATCAGGGGGCTCACGCCCCCCGCTCGCCAGATCGCATCGACTCCTGCCGGCCAACGGAAAGGGCTACCTCCCGTGCCGGTCTCTCAAGCGTCCGTCGAACTCCCCTTCGGTCAAAGCACCCTCACCCTCGAGACCGGCACCCTGGCCAAACAGGCCCACGGGGCCGTCGTCGTCCGGTACGAGGGCACCGTCGTCCTGGTCGCCGCCGTCGAAGGCAACGTCATCCCCGGCCGCGACTTCTTCCCGCTCCAGGTCGAGTACCGCGAGCGGACCTACGCCGCCGGCAAGTTCCCCGGCGGGTTCATCAAGCGGGAGACCCGACCGAGTACCAAAGAGACCCTGACCAGCCGGCTGATCGACCGGCCGACCCGGCCCCTGTTCCCGGTCGGGTACGTCAACGAGGTCCAGATTCACGCCACCGTCATCTCGGCCGACCGGGAGAACGACCCGGACGTGCTCGCCCTGATCGGGGCCTCGGCCGCCCTGCACGTCTCCCACATCCCGTTCCTCAAGCCCTACGCGGCCGTCCGGCTCGGCCGGGTCGACGGGCAACTCGTCGTCCTGCCGACGCTGTCGCAGATGGAGAATAGCGACCTGGACCTCGTCGTCGCCGGGACGGACGAGGCCGTGTGCATGATCGAGGGGTTCGCCCGGGAACTGCCCGAGGCCGAGACCACCGAGGCGATCATGGAGGCCCACCGGCAGTGCCGGGCGGTCATCAAGGCGATCGAGGAGTTGCGGGAGAAGGCCGTCGGCGGGGCCAAGACGTTCCCGCCGGCCCCGGCCGCGGATGAACTGGCCGAGGAGCTGTACAAGAAGCAGGGCAAGGAGTTCCGGGGGCTGTACCTGACCGAGGGGAAGAAGGCCCGGAACGACGCCCTCGACCAGTTCAAGACCCGGGCCAAGGAGCAGTACGCCCCCGAGGGCGTGACCGACGCCAAGTACACGTCCTCTCAGGTGTCGGCGGCCGTCGCCGCCCTGCGGGAGCGGGTGTTCCGCGAGATCACCCTGGGCGGCACCCGGATCGACGGCCGCGGGCCGAAGGACGTGCGGGGCGTGTCGTGCCAGGTCGGGGTGCTGCCCCGGACCCACGGGTCGGCCGTCTTCCAGCGGGGCGAGACCCAGGGCCTAGTCGTCACCACCCTCGGGACCGTCGGCGACGAGCAGCGGGTCGAGGGCATCCAGGAGGAGTACTCGAAGAAGTTCATGCTCGACTACAACTTCCCGCCGTACTCGGTCGGGGAGTGCAAGCCGATCCGCGGCCCGGGCCGGCGGGAGATCGGCCACGGGATGCTGGCCGAGCGGTCCCTCAAGGCGGTCATCCCGCCGGCCACCAAGTTCCCGTACACGATCCGGCTCGTCAGCGAAATCCTGGAGTCGAACGGGTCCAGCTCGATGGCCTCGGTGTGCGGCGGGACGCTGGCCCTGATGGACGCCGGGGTGCCGATCAAGCGGCCGGTGGCCGGCATCTCGGTCGGGCTCGTCCAGGAGAAGGACAAGTTCGTCCTCATCACCGACATCCAGGGCGACGAGGACCACTACGGGGACATGGACTTCAAGGTGGCCGGGACCCAGAAGGGCGTGACCGGCATCCAGCTCGACATCAAGACCGACGGCATCTCCGAGGAGGTCGTCCGCGGGGCGCTGGAGCAGGCCCGCGAGGCGCGCCTCTCCATCCTCAAGACGATGCTCGGGACGCTTCCGGCCCCGCGGAAGGAGATCAGCCCGACGGCCCCGCGGATCGTCACCCTCAAGATCAACCCGGAGAAGATCGGCCTGTTGATCGGGCCGGGCGGGAAGACGATCCGGGCCATCCAGGAAGAAACCGGCGCGAAGATCGACGTGGAGGACGACGGCACCGTCTCCATCGCCGGGCTGGAGGGCGAGGGCGTCGAGGCGGCCCGCGGCCGGGTCGAGGCCCTGTGCGCCGAGATCAAGGTGGGCACGGAGTACGAGGGGAAGGTGATCTCGATCAAGGAGTTCGGGGCGTTCATCGAGATCGCCCCGGGCCGGGACGGGCTGTGCCACATCTCCGAACTCGATGTCGGGTACGTCAGCCGGGCCGACGACGTGGTGAAGATCGGCGACCGGGTGCGGGTGAAGGTGATCGCCATCGACGACCAGGGCCGGGTGAAGCTCTCCCGCAAGGCGCTGATGGCCCCGCCGGAGGGCGGCAACGGCGAGGCGGGCGGCGGCGACCGGCCGCCCCGCGAGTACCGGGAGGACCGGGGCGGGGATCGGG
>JAIEQO010000758.1 GCA_019747655.1 Gemmataceae bacterium
ATCGCCTGCCACCAGATGGGGTACGTCGGCGGGAAGGTCGGCCCGGACCTCACCCGGGTCGGCGGCACCCGGTCCGACCGCGACCTGCTGGAGGCGATCGTCTTCCCGTCGGCCAGCTTCGTCCGCAGCTACGAGCCCGTCCGGGTCGTCACGACCGACGGCCGGACGCTCTCCGGCGTCTTGACCAAGGACGCCCCGGACGAGATCGTCCTGGCGGTCGCGGCCGACAAGGAGGAGCGGATCGCCCGGGCGGACGTGGAGAGCATCGGCCCGGGGACGGTGTCGGTCATGCCCGCGGGGTTGGACCAGCAGTTGAGCGTGCAGGACCTGGCCGACCTGGTGGCATTCTTGAAGGCCAGCAAGTAGGCGAGAAGAGTATTTGACAGGATAACAGGATGTGCAGGATGGAAGACAGAGGGTTCGGCTCTGTCCCATCTGGTCCATCCTGTTATCCTGTCTAAACTCTCCGGCCCACCCCTCGTAGGGCATGTCATGACCCCACGCTGCCGTCCCGTCGCGGTCGCCCTGACCGCGGCCCTCGCCCTCCCGGCCCTGGCGGCCGACAAGCGCCCCATGACCGTCGACGACCTGTTCAAGTTCAAGCGGGTCGCGTCGCCCCAGATCAGCCCGGACGGGACCCAGGTCGTCTACCAGGTGACGACCGTGGACCTGGACGGGAACAAGACCAGCACCGCCCTCTGGACCGCGGCCACCGACGGCAAGACGCCGCCCAAGCCGCTCACCCTGCCCGAGGGGAAGAAGGACACCAACCCGCGGTGGTCGCCGGACGGGAAGAAGGTGCTGTTCGAGTCGAACCGGGCCGGGACCGGCCAGCTCTTCGTCATCGAGGACGGCAAGGTCACGCAGGTGACGAACATCAGCACCGGGGCCGGCAACGGCGTCTGGTCGCCGGACGGCAAGAGCGTCGCCTTCGTGTCGGCCGTGTTCCCGGAGTTCAGCGGCAAGCCGTTCGCCGAGAGCGACAAGCTGAACAAGGAGAAGGACGACGCGGCCGAGAAGAACCCGGTGAAGGCGAAGGTCTTTACGAAGCTCTTCTACCGGCACTGGGTCGAGTACGTCGGGGACAAGCGGCAGCACCTGTTCGTGTGCGACGCCGACGGCAAGAACTGCCGGGACGTGACCCCCGGCGACCGCGACGCCTACCCGACCAGCACGACGTTCTCCAGCGGCGACGACTTCACCTTCTCGCCGGACGGCAAGCACCTCGTCTTCACCGCCGTCCCGGCCAAAGACGAGGCCTGGAGCACCAACTACGACATTTGCCGGGTGAGCGTGACGAACACCTCGCCGGAGTGGGAGACGCTGACCGCGGACAACAAGGCGGCCGACAGCGGGCCGAAGTTCTCGCCGGACGGCACCAAGCTCGCCTGGCGGGCCCAGAAGCGGGCCGGGTACGAGGCCGACGCCTGGGACATCCAGGTCGCCGACTGCGGCCCGGACGGACGCCCGACCGGCCCGCCGAAGCCCCTCCTCGGCCCGGACGCCCAGCGGTTCTCGGTCAACGACTTCGTCTGGGCAATGATCTGGGAGCAAACCAATGCCCGGCTCGGGTTCATCTTCTCGACCGACCAGAACGGCGCCCAGCCGCTGTACACCAAGATTCCCAACGGTCCGCTGGTCGTCGGGCTCGGCCTACCCGACGGGTCGTTCTCGGCCCTGTCGGCCAGCCGGGACGGGACCCGTTTCGCGTGCATCGGGGCCCGGATGTCGGCCCCGCCGGCGGTGTACGTCCAGGGCTACAGCAAGGCGGAGGGGAAGGAGGAACCGCCGGTCAGCCACGCCAACGACGCCCTCTTGGCGGAACTCGACCTGCCCAAGCCGGAGTCGGTCGAGGTGGCGGTCGAGGGCGGGGTGAAGATGCAGATGTGGGTGCTCAAGCCGCCGGGGTTCGACCCGAAGAAGAAGTGGCCGGTGGCGTACCTGGTCCACGGCGGGCCGCAGAGCGCCTGGGAGGACGGCTGGAGCTGGCGGTGGAACCCGGAGGTGTGGGCCGCCCAGGGGTACGTCGTGGTCCTGCCCAACCCCCGGGGGTCGACCGGGTTCGGCCAGAAGTTCGTCGACGAGATCAGCGGCGACTGGGGCGGCAAGTGCTACCGCGACCTGGTGGCGGGGCTCGACTACGTCGAGGCGCTGCCCTACGTGGACAAGGACCGGATCGGGGCCGCGGGGGCCAGTTTCGGCGGGTACATGATGGACTGGTTCGCGGTCAACGACATCGCCAAGCGGCTCAAGTGCCTCATCAGCCACTGCTCGGTGTGGAACTTCGAGAGCATGTGGGGGACGACCGACGAGCTGTGGTTCGACGAGTACGAGCACGGCG
>JAIEQO010000835.1 GCA_019747655.1 Gemmataceae bacterium
ATCACGGCCGGTCCCCGGCGGAGATCGGGAATCCTGCCGAGGACAGAATAGACACCATCACCCGGATCGTGAATGATGCGGCTCCGGCAGCGGTTACTCGATCTCCCGCCCGGGGTCGATGTCGTCACCTTCGTCCGCCACGACGGCCAGCCGCCAGCCGCCGGCCGTGCAGAAGAGGTGCAGAAGGAGACCACCTTCGCGGAGTTCCGCGAGGCGTACACCCGGACGTTCGGGAACGGGGCCCCCGAAGCCAACACCCTGTCCACCGCCCGCACCCACTTGGGGCACCTCGCCGAGACGCTCGGCGACCGGTTCCCGATGAACGGCCTGACCTTGGCCGACCTGCAGCGGCACGTCGACCGCCGGCAGAAGGCGGTGGCCGCGGTCACGATCAAGAAGGAGGTCGACACCCTCCGGGGGGCGTGGAACTGGGCGGCCCGGATGGGCCACGTCCGGGGCGAGTTCCCGCCGGGCAAGCTGGTGTACCCGAAGGAGGACGCCAGGCTGCCGTTCATGACCTGGGACGAGGTCGAGCGGCGGGTGGCGGCCGGCGGCGACCCGGCCGCCTTCCGGGAGTGCCTGTACCTGACCACGGCCGAGGTGGCGGACCTGCTCGACTTCGTCCGCGGGCGGGCCGCCCCGGGGTGGGTGTACCCGGCGGTCGTGTTCGCCGCCCACACCGGCGTCCGGCGGATGCTTCGCCCGGACCTGTGACCCCCTCCCCCCTCTTTTTTTGCGATCTGCGGGAACGCCACGATTTCCAGCGTTTCCTACGCTTTTCGTCACGACCACCCTGCATCGCTCGGGTCGACGACCGGTCCGATCTCGTGGCCCGCCAACCGGTTCCGCGGCGTGCCGGGCGATCCCGTATCCCGCCACGCTCGGCCGGGTCCGCACTGGGCAGACCGGTAGGACCGGCCGCCGGCGCGTAGTCTATAATCATGTACACTATGATTCCGGCCGGGTCAACCGGCCCGGGGGAGAATTCCGGGAATGTTGTTGCGGCCGGCCTTCCGCGGGTTTACCCTCCCATCCAACCCGCACGACCGGTGCGACCGTGACGACCCTGGTTACCAAACCCGACCTGCTGCCCCGATGGCGGGACCTCGCCCGCCTGAGCGACGAGGAGTTGGGCCGGTATGACATCGCGGCCGTCAACCTGGCGGTCGCCGCCGGGCTGCCCGGGGCCGGGGCGATGGACCCGGCCTACTGCCTGGAAAGTCTCGACCAGTGGACGGCGTACGCCCGGGTCGTGACCGCGGACTGCCTGACGCGGTTCCCGGCGTTCGCCGAGCGCTACGGCCACAGCGAAGCCCGGTTCCGGGCATCGGTCCTGGTGAACGCCCTCCAGCAGGGCCCGGGGCTGCGGTACAACCCGGCCAAGATACCCTTCGACGCCCCGTTCGACGCGACCGACTACTTCGTGTACGGGGCGATCCAGGGGCCGGGCGGGACGTGCTCGTCCATGCCGGTCGTATACGCCTCGGTCGGCCGCCGGCTCGGGTACCCGATCGGGATCGCCTCCTGCCGCGGGCGGTCCGGGCTCGGGCACCGGTTCAACCGGTGGGACGGGGGCGGGGAGCGGTTCAACGTCGACGGCACCGGGGACGGGTGCAGCATCCCGCCGGACGACTACTACCGGACCCGGGAGTACGCGATGACCCCGGAAGACGAGGCGTTCCACGGGCACATGCTGTCCATCACCCCGCGGCAGGAACTGGCCGAGTTCCTGGCGGTGGCGTCGGACCTGTGGGGCGAGGCCCGGGAGGTCCGCCGGTGCATCGACGCGATCGCCTGGGCGGTCAGCCTCGACCCCGGGAACCGGCAGCGGACGACCTGCCTGGAGCACCGGCTGGGGGTGTGGCGGCGGCTCCTGGACGGTCTGACCCCGCCCGGGTTCCCGCGGGTGGCCGTCCGCCCGCCGGCCCGGCGGCTGTACCCGGACACCCTCCCCCTGGGGTACGAGGAGACCATCCTGGCCCTGATGGCGGCCGACAACCTGCTGCTCGACCCGGAGTGGGGGCGGGTGTGGGAGCGGATGCGGCGGGGCGGGTGGCGGGGCCGGGGGCCGAACCGGGCCGAGGTGGCGTTCCGCCCGGACGGGTCGAGCGCGGCGGCGGTGTGGCTGGCGGCGTGACGTGGTTCCGGGGCCGGTAGGGGGGCGTGGCGTGTACGACCCGAACGTCGGCCGGTGGCTCCAGCCGGACCCCATCGGGTTCGCCGGCGGGGACCCGAACCTGTACCGGTACGTCGGGAACAGCCCGACCAACTTCGTCGACCCGAGCGGGCTGTCCGGGGAGCCGCCGCTGGCCGGCGGCGGCGGGAACGACACGGGGGGCGGCGGGGGCGGGG
>JAIEQO010000839.1 GCA_019747655.1 Gemmataceae bacterium
TGATCCTCATCGCATCAGGGGGCTGACGCCCCCCGCTCGCCAAGACTTCGACCAATCCCGTCACTTCCGCAGGTCGGCCAGCGGCACGGCCGCCCCGCCCCGCTCGCCGCTCAATTGGGCGGCGGTCATGAACTCGAACACCTCCACCGACTCGGCCGGATCGACCGGCGGCCGGCCGGTGTGGAAGAACTCGGCGACCGCCCGGACCAGCCCGCCATACCCGGCGGCCCCGGCCGAGTCGGTCGTCCCGGCTTCGTCCCAGACCCGCAACAGCGGCGGGGCCTGGCCCTTGCCCAGCGTCCCGTGGTAGACGCCCACCCGCCCGTCCTTCCATTTGCCGGTGGTGATGTCCGCATCGGCCGTCGTCTTCCGGGTGACACTGACGCAACCGAGGCCCATCGCCGCGTACAGGGCCTCGACCCCATGCACCCCGTAGAAGAACAGGTCCGGGTGGTGGGCCAGGGTGTTGAACGGGGAGCTGGCCTGCACCTTCGTGGCCTTTCCCGCCGCGGCGGCCGCCCGGAGCTTCGGCACGTCCGGGTGGAACCGGTACGACGAGGCGGTGAAGAACGGCGTCCCGGTCTCCTTCGACAACGCGGCGATGGCCCGGGCGTCGGCCAGGCAGGCGGCCAGCGGCTTGTCGACGAACACCCGCTTGCCGGCCTTCAGCACCGGCGTGACCTGGGCCAGGTGCGGGCGGCCGTCCACGCTCTCCAGGAGGACCACGTCCACCTTCCGGAGCAGCTCGTCGATCGACCCGACGATCTCGACCGCGTGGTCGTCCCGGACGGCGGCCGCGAACTTCTCGACCCGGTCGGCGCTGACCGGGAGGTCGGGGCTGCCGCCCTTGAACGCGGCCACCACCTTCACCCGCCATTCGGGGTGGGTCTGGTTGAGCAGCTTGGTGAACTCCGGGACGTGGGACGTGTCGGTGCCGATGATCCCGGCCCGGAGGTCCTTCGTGGCCCAGTCGGGCGGGGCCGGCGGCGCGGCCGGGACGGCCGCCAGGAGGGCGGACAGGGTCATGGCGAGGGCCGCGGCTTTCAACGCTTCCCCTCCGGCGGGTCGTGGGGCTGCCCGGCGACGGGCCGCCGGCACCGACCAGTATCCGCCCGCGGCCGGCCCCCGCCAAGCGGCTTCCTGTCGTCCGAGACCGGAGTTAACCACAGAGTCACGGAGAGCACAGAGGAAGACGCCGAACGAGCCGGGAGATAAAATTCGGACTCGGTTTGCGTCTGCTCGGCGTCCTCCCCCCCCGCCCGCGCGGGGACCCTCTCTGTGGTGAATCCTGGTCCTGCCCGCTGCCGGAGCCTCCCCGATGCCCGCCGTGTTCACCGTCCCGCTGACGATCCGGGAGGACGACATCGACCGTCAGGGGCACGTCAACAACGTGGCGTTCGTCCGGTACGTCCAGGACGCGGCTGTCGCCCACTGGCGGGCGGCCGCCCCGCCCGACCTCCAGGCCGCGTACACCTGGGTGGTCCGCCGGCACGAGATCGAGTACCTGAAGCCCGGGCTGCCGGGGGACGAGTTGGTCGCCCGGACGTGGGTGGGGGAACCGGGCGGGGCGACCTGGGAGCGGTTCACCGAGGTCGCCCGTGCCGGCGGGCCGGTGTTGGTGACGGCCCGGACGGTCTGGGTGCTGTTGGACGCGGCCACCGGCCGGCCCCGGCGGGTCGACCCGCGGATGATCGCGGCCCTGGCCGACCCACCCGACTGACGGCTACCAGTGCATGACGAACCCGCCGTCCACGTTGACCGTCTGGCCGGTGACGTGGGCCGCCCGGTCGGACGACAGGAACACCGCCATGTCGGCCACCGCCTCCGGCGTCTGCCACCGCCCGAGCGGGACCAGGGCCCTGATCTTCCGCTCCGCCCACTCGTCGTAGTCGAGCCGGTCGGCCGGGGCCGCTT
This sequence comes from Gemmataceae bacterium, assembly GCA_019747655.1. GTDB lineage: Bacteria > Planctomycetota > Planctomycetia > Gemmatales > Gemmataceae > Urbifossiella. The sequence goes on from JAIEQO010000839.1 coordinate 1,915, forward strand.
GCTCGTGCCACGCCTGCCAGACGGCCCGGTTGAGCGGGGTCTTGACCATCCCCGGGCAGACGGTGTTCACCCGCACCCCGCGGGGGGCGAGGTCCTTCGCCAAACACTGGGCGAAGTTGATGACGGCCGCCTTCGACGCGCTGTACGGCGGGTCCGTCTGCGACCCGATCTGCCCGGCCACCGAGGCGACGAACACCATCGTCCCCCGCCCCCGGTCGGCCATCCCCGGGGCGACGGCGTGGGCCACGTTCACCATCCCCAGGACGTTCACCCGCAGCACCGGCGGCCAGTCGGCCGGGGTGAGGTTGGTGAACGGGAAGCCGAACTTCCCGGACCCGACGGCGGCCGCGTGGACGAGGTGGTCGACCGGCCCGAGGGCGGCGGTCGTCCGGGCCAGGGCGGCCGCGACCACGTCCCCGTCGGCCATGACGTAGTCCT
>JAIEQO010000545.1 GCA_019747655.1 Gemmataceae bacterium
TCCGCAAGGTGCAGAAGGCGGCCGAACGCCTCGCCCCACCCGGGAACCAGAAACGGACTTCCGACTCAGGACACTAGTGTTTAGTGTTTAGTCTTCGGACTCGTCACCGAGGTACAGGGCGGCGAGCCGGGGGAACCGGGTGTTCTCGTCCTCGTCCCCCCGCGGGTCCGGAACGAGTTCGGGCGGTCCGTCGTGACCCGGGTTTCGGGCGTCGACGGCCCGGCGGAAGGCCTCGAACCCGGCGTCGTCATCGTCCGCCGTGCCAGTCGCCAGAAACCAGGCGTCGACCCCGGGGCCGACCTCCGCCTCGTACTCGCCGACCTCCGGATCGACCACACCGGCAAGGGTGTCCGGGTCGGCGACGGCCGCCTCGTACACCGCCCGGCCCTGGAGGCTCAGCCACCACCGGAAGTACTGGAACCCGTCGTCCGAGCACATGCCGTTGATGAGGCCGGCGGCGTCCCACAGGTCCCGGCGGTACGCCCGATCGCTCAGCCGCTCCCAGTGGGCCTGGAAGTCGACGATCTCGTCCGGCGCGAGCTTGGCCAGCCGGGCGGCCAGCCGGTCGACCTGGGCCTCGGGGTCGAGCGGGTCCGGCTCGCTGGCCGCGATGTGGCCCCAGAACTCGTCCTCGGTCACGGGCGGGCTCCCCTACGGGGTCGGGGCCGACGGCGGGAACAGGTCGGCCACCGGCAGCCGGAAGCCGGGCACGACCGGGTCGCCGGTCAGCTCGTCGGCCCGGGTGAGGACCCGGACGGCCGTGGGCGAGTCGTAACAATGCACTTGCCCGACCCGGGGGAGGACGATCCAGACGGCCGCCACCCCGGCCCGGAAGTACTGGGCGACCTTCCCGAACACCGTGTCGGCCAGCTCGTGCGGGCTGACCACCTCGACCGCCAGCTCGGGGACGGCCGGGACGAAGTCGCCGTCCGGCTCGTCCCGGTCGTCCGGCCACCGGGCGAACGACAGGACGGACACGTCCGGCTTCGGCCGCCGGCCGCCGCCGGGCAGGTCGTACCCCATGCCCTGGTACGACCGGCCGACCCCGGCCGCCCGGACGGCGGGGGCGAGGGCGTTGTCCAGGATGGCGGCGATCCGCATCTCTTTCCAACCCACGGGCTTCCTCACGATGTAGTCGTTGACGACCTCGAACCGGTACTCCGGTCCGGGGGCGGAGGGGTCGTACCGGACGAGCCGGGGCGGATTCCCGTTCGCCAGGGCCAGTTCGGCCTCGGTCGGGGCCAGTTCGAGTTCGGGGTGGGCCGTCATGAGTCGTCCTCCGGGCGGGGGGGCGGGATCGGTTCGTGCGCCGGCGGGTCACTCCCGCCAGTTGTTCGCCTGCCGCCAGAACGCCAGCGGGTTCTCGTACACCACCTTCCGGGTGACGGCGTCCGGGTGGCCCCGCCGCTTCATCTCCTGGACGAACTCCGGCACCGCCAGCGGGTCCGACTTCCCCCAGTCCCCGGCCGAGTTCACCATCACCCGGTCGGTGCCGACCATCTCCACGATGTCCGCCGCCCGGGCCGGGGTACACTTGGTCGTCGGGTACAGGGTCATGCCGACCCAGAACCCGCCGTCCAGGGCCGGCCGGACGGTGTGCTCCTCGACGTGGTCGACGCAGACCCGGTGCGGCTTCACCCGCGGGTCGTTTTTGAGCATGTCCAGGATCATCCGCGTCCCCTTGTACTTGTCCTCCAGGTGCGGGGTGTGGATGAGGACCAGCTCGTCCGTCTTCATGGCCAGGTCGAGGTGCTCCTGGAAGACGGTGGCCTCGTTGCGGGTGTTCTTGTTCAGCCCGATCTCGCCGATGCCCAGGACGTTCGGCAACCTCAAAAACTCGGGGATGAGGGCGATGACCTCGCGGGAGAGCGAGACGTTCTCGGCCTCCTTGGCGTTGATGCACAGCCACGAGTAGTGCCGGATGTGGAACAGGGCGGCCCGCCTCGGCTCGACCTCGGTGAGGTGGCGGAAGTAGTCGTGGAACCCCGCGGCCGTCCCGCGGTCGAACCCGGCCCAGAAGGCCGGCTCGCTGACCGCGGCGCACCCGGCGTAGGCCATCCGCCCGTAGTCGTCGGTGGTCCGGGAGATCATGTGGACGTGCGGGTCGATGTAGTCCATCGGCGGCCTCCGGCGGGGTGAGGTTCAGTATACCCGGCCGGGATTTTGCTGGCGCGCGGCCGGCGGTGGGGTATACTCCGGACCGTTCCCGCCTCACACCCCCGCGAGGACCCCATGATCCGCCGGACCACCCTCCGCACCGCCGCCGCCCTCGGCGTCGGGGCCGCCCTCGGGTACGCCGCCGCGGCCGACGCCGTCCGCCTACCCTGGCGGGCCGCCGCCTCACCCCCGGCCG
>JAIEQO010000100.1 GCA_019747655.1 Gemmataceae bacterium
GGCCGTTGGGCTGGAACGAGTTCGCGCCCCCCGCGACCTTGCGGGTGTGGGACCCGGACCGCGAGGTGGGCCGTGGAGCGCGAACTCCGGCCGGTAGTCTACCGCGCCCTCCGGGCGACCGCCCGGGACGTGGACCAGAAGCACGCCCGCCACCACCCGTGGGCGGTCGCCCGGAGGGCGCGGTACAATCGCCACCAGGGCTCGCGTTCCATTGGTCGGGGTCCTCCCGGGCCTGCACACCCGGGACTCCACCAGGAACGCGAACTCGTTCCAGCCCAACGGCCTCCGACAGATGCAATCGGTTGTCCCACCCCGGGCTACTCCCGGACGCCCCTCCGGGGCGGCAAGACACCGGGCCCTCACACGCCATGCTCCGACCGGCACCGGCCGGATGGTGTTGGGTAGGGCCGGCTGTACCGGTCGCCCCCGCGAGTGCGGCCGGCACAGCCGGCCCTACGGGCTTGGCATCGGGTCAGGCGGCGGGTCGGACCGTCGCCTCCGCCTCCCGCTTGATGGCCGCAGCCCGACCGGCGAGCAGTCGGCGCAGGTAGCCGGCCAGAAAAAGCCGGTCGAACAGCCACCCGATCGGGCCGGCCGGGGACCGGAAGGCGACCACGTCGGTCATCACCGTCCGGCCGTCCCGCCACTCGAACCGGTGGTCGTGGGCGAACGACCGGAACGCCCCGGCCGTCATCTCGTCCCGGAAGAAGCGCGGCCGTTCGTAGGCCGTGATCGCGGACGTGAGCCGCTGCCGGACGCCCAGGTGCCGGGCCTCCCACGTCACCGACTCGCCCAACTCGATCAAGCCGGACATCCGGCCGGCGACGGCCCTCTCCCCGGTGTCAGCGAGCGACCGGGTGTGGAAGTCGATGTCCCGGGCGAGGTCGAAACAGACCTCGATCGGGGCGGCGATCGGCGTCTCGATCCGGATCACGGCCATCGGGCCCTCCTGCCGCCGGGGCATGCCCGGTCCTACACCCACTTCACCAGCACCCCGAGGTAGTGGTCCTTGTCCTTGAGCAGGCCGTCGTAGGCCTGGCCGAGCCCCTCCGGCGCGATGGTGTGCGTCACCAGCCCGGCCAGGCTGAGCCGGCCGCTCGCCAGGGCCCGCAGGAGCCACGTCTGGGCCTTGTCGATGTCCCAGGCCCCCGCCAGCCGGGTGTGGGCCGGCTCGAACAGCATGTTCCCGTGGGCCCCCGTCACCTCGATGTACCGGCGGTGCAGGTCGTCGTAGAAGTTCACCTCCTTCGCCCGCCCCCGCGGGCTGCCGACCACCACCACCTGCCCGCCGTCGCACGCCAAGCTCATCGCCACCGGGATCGCGTCCGGCACCCCGGTCGCGTCGGCGACGACTTCGGCCCCCCGGGTGCCGAGGAAGTCCGCAAGCTGCTGCTTGGTGTCGCCGGCCGACGGGTCGATGACGTGGTCGGCCCCGGCCGCCGTCGCCGCGTCCCGCCGCATCGCTACCGCGTCGATTCCGACGACGGGTGAGGCTCCGGCCGCCAGCAGGCACCGCAGGGCGAACTGGCCGATGATCCCCAGCCCCAGCACGGCCGCCGACCGGCCGAGCGTCAGCCCGACCCGGACCGCCGCCCCCAGCCCGTACCGGGCGATCACCGCCACCGCCGCCTTCTCGAACGACAGGTTGTCCGGCAGCTTCCAGACCCGGCACCGCTCCTGCCCGACGGTCAGGAGTTCGGCCGAGGCGTGGTTCCCGGGGAAGGCGACCCGGTCCCCTTCCTCGAAGCCGCCGGGGAAGTCCTTGCCGACCTTCAGCACCCGCCCGGCGGCCGAGTAGCCCGACCGGAACGGGAACTTCCACTCGGTCATCTTCGGGTCTTGCAGCCACTGGTGGGTGCCGGTGAAGACGGCCAACTCCGTCCCCGCGCTGACGGCCGAGTATTCCGCGGCGAGCAGGATTTGGTCCGGCCGTGGGTCTGGCAACTCGACCTCGCGCACGCCGGCTTTGAACGGCTCGGTGATGACGGCCTGGCGGGCAACGACCATGACGGGTGCTCGGGTGGCGGGCGGGTGGTGGGGCATTGTAGACCGCCGGTCGGACCCGGCGAGGCGGCCGGTATCCCCTTTGCTCCGGGCTCTGTCCGGGTGATACTGTCCTGTGCCCGGTCTTCCCCGAGGTCCGCCATGCGCCGCACCTGGGTCCCCGGCCTCCTCCTGCTCCTACTCGCCGCCGCGCCGGCCGCCGGCCAGCCGCCCGGGCCGCGGCCGCCGGCCGCCCTCAAGTCGTTCGGCGGCACCCCGGACGGGTTCTACCAGTCGTCGGTCGCCCAGTGGGCCGGGAACCTGGCCCGCGACCTGGAGGCCGCCCGGGACGGGCTTCGGACCGCCCCGGT
>JAIEQO010000794.1 GCA_019747655.1 Gemmataceae bacterium
GGAGCCTCCGCAAAGGAGCGGGCGACGCTGCCAGGGCGCAAACCTCATGCCGGCCGGTTTTGTCAGAGCCTGTAAGTAGACCTCGCGGCCGGGCTCGGCCCGAGGGTCGGCGGCGCAGTGGCCGGCGAGCGCGGCGGCATCGACCAGCCGCCGCGCCCCCGACACCGGCCCGACCACCCGGAACCCATACGGGCAGTCGGGTCGGTTCACGACTCGGCACCCCCCGCGTTGGCCCCGAAGGGGAAGCCGGTGCCGCCGTCCGCCGGCCCGCCGGTCGCACCGTCCGCCGGGGCGTAGGGGTCGGCGTCGGGCGTCTGGAGCCGGACGAACTCGACGGCCTTCACCTCGTTCCGCTCGGTCCCGTCGTCGTCCTTGCGGACGACGGCCGTGAGCTTGCAGACCAGCCGGTCCGGCGGGAGCGGCCGGCCTAGCTTCTCCCCGCTGTCGATCCCGAGTTTGGCCAGGTCCCGCTTGGTGTAGGCCAGGGCGTCGCGGGTGAGCCACCACCGCCGCCACAGCCGGCGACCGGCGTACTCGCCCTCGATCACCCGGAACTCGATCTCGTACCCCCGCGTCCCGGTCTTCGCCACCATCAGCCCGCCGCGGGCCGCGACGGCGACGTACACCCCGCGGGGAACGGGGGCGAAGTCGTCCGCCGCCTCGGCGGTGTCGAACCGGTCGAGGATGTCGTCGCCCCCGCCGGCGGCAGTTAGAATGTCGGCGAGGGGTTTGCGGTTCGTCGCCACGACGTAACCTCCTTCGGTTGGTGAGGGCCGGCGGGTGGCACCCCGCCGGTTCTCGTTTCTGGGTTCAGTTCGCCCGCACGGCCGGGCACCCGGCCGCCATCCACTTCGCCAGCCCGGCCCGGTCCCAGCGGACCAGGGCCCCGAGTTTGACCGGTCCGGGCATGGCCCCGCTCTCGGCCAGCCGGGTGACGTGCCGCGGGCTGCACCCGAGCAGCCCGGCCACCCCCTTCACGTCGAGCATCGCCGGCTCGGCCGCCGGCTTCGTCTCCGCCATTGTCGCCACGTCTCACCTCCGTTCTTGGGTCGGTCGCAGGCAGCCGGACCGTCTCATCGTGCCTTGCGGCCCGGGGCTCGTCCGGCCGATGCCACCGCGGTCATCCCCCGGCAGCTTCCGCCGCCGGGTTGCCCGCCCGGGGGCCGTCGGGCCGCCCGGGACGACCGCCGCGGCGTGTGGGCAGTTTCGGGCGGTGGGTTGCCCGGGCGGAACCCCCCGGCCGGCCCCCGACTGCCGAGGACCACGCTACAACCCGCAAGACCGGCCCAACGGCGGCGCAACGGCAACCGCCCCGCGGCCGGGCCATCGGGCCGGGACGCGGGGCGGTGAAAAAGTTCGGGGGAAACGGGACGGCAACGGCGTTGCGCCGGCGGCCGCCGCTAATGACTCCGCGGGGCGGCCTCCGGATCGGCCTGGCGGGCGAGTCGATCTAACTCCCGCTTGACGACCGACAGGACATCGATCCGGCGGTCGGTGCCGGCTTTGCCGTTGGTGACGAGGCCGCCGGCGTCGCAGAGCTTCGACACCTGCCCGGCGCTGGTGGCGAACAGCCGGGCCACCTGGGTGACTTTCAGCCACCGGTACTCGGCCAGCGGGTCGGCGCCCGGGCCTGCCGGGGTTGGGTCGTGGTCGGCCGCGTCCAGGGCGTCGGCCACGGCCACGATCGACATGGCGTCCACCTCAGCCAGCGGCACGTCGAGGGCCTCGGACGCCCGCCCCCGGTACGCCCGCAGGACAGTTAGCCGGAGGGCGTCCCCGAACTCCCGCTCGGCGCGGGTGGCCAGCCGGTCCCACCCGGGGATGCGGTCCGGGTCGGGCTGGAACATGTACGCCCCGGCCCCGGGCTCGACGTGGTACGCCGAGCCGCCGGCCTCGTTGTCGAACTGCCCGCCGTGGAAGAAGTCGGCGGCCCGGTCCCGGTCGAGGGTTTCGAGGACTTGGAACAGGTCGCCGAACCGCTCGACCCGTTCGGGGAAGTCGGACCAGTGGACGGCCATGCGGGAAACCTCCGAAGGTGTAAACCCATCGGAGGGTATCGCGGGCGGCGGTGGCCGGGCGATGTCAGCAGGGGTCAGGGGTGGTACACGCCGGGCGGCTGCGGCTCGCAGCACAGCCGGTGGTCACGGGTTCTCGGCCGGTTCGCTACTTCTTCGCCGGCGGGTCGGCCTTCGGCGGGGCCGCCTTCGCCAGCCGGGCGGCCAGCTCGTCCCGGGCCGTGCGGACCCGCTCGACGCGGTCCGGGTCGAGCCAGGTCCGGTCGGCCGCCACCCGCAGCCACACGTCCAGGGCCGCCCGGGCTCGGTCCCCGCCGGCCTTCACCAGGGCCGCCCGGGCGGCCT
>JAIEQO010000818.1 GCA_019747655.1 Gemmataceae bacterium
GGTCGGGTCGGCGGTGGCCGGGCTGGCGGCGACCGCCCAGCCCCCGGCGGCCCCGCCCGAGCCGAAGTCGGCCCCGGTGACCGCCGAGGGCCCCGTTGCCCGGCTCGGGGCGAACGCTTTCCGGGCCGGCGACACGGTCGCCGACGCCCGCTACCTCCCCGGCGGCAAGCAGGTCGTCGGGCTGGCCGGGGCCACCCTCGTCGTCTGGGACGCGGCCGACGGGTCGGTGGTGAAGTCGCTGAACGTCGCCCTGGACCCGCTCGAAGAGCACGAGGCCCGGGGCGGGCAATGGCGGGTGTTCGCGGTCCACCCGACGAAGCGGCTCGTGGCCCTCGGCGGGGTGCGGGCCGGCGGGCCGAATGCCGGGAAGGCCGTCATCCAGCTCTGGGACCTGGACGCCGGGCAGGCCGTCGCCGAGGCAGCGACCGCCGGCGACACCCTCAAGGCCCTGGCCTGGACGCCGGACGGGAGCCGGCTCCTGGAGCGGTCGAACGTCGGCCGGTCGGCACCGCCCAACGAGAAGCCGACCGGCTGGAAGCTGGCCGTCCGGGACGACCGGCTCGGGCTGGTGGCGACCCACGACCTGCCGAACGAGTGGGGCGAGTGGCAGACGGTGATGCGGCCGCTGCCGGGCGGGAAGGAAGTCATCCTGTGGCAGTCCCAGCGGGAGCCGACGGTGTTCGACCTCGCAACCGGCAAGGAGGTCCGCACCCTGCCGTTCAAGCCGGACATCCCGTCCGACCTGGCCGTCTCCCCGGACGGGCAGACCGTCCTGGCGACCAGCACCCGGGAGGTGGCCCTGCTCCCGCTGGCCGGGGGCGAGGCGATCCAGAAGTTCCCGGTCCTGCGGCGCGACTGGGAGATGCCCCGGCCGCTCTTCTCCCCGGACGGGAAGACGCTCTACGTCTACGACTTCAAGCCGATGGCCTACGACGTGGCCACCGGGAAGGAGAAGTGGCGGGTGCAAACCCGGACCATGCACACCGTCGGCGTCCACCTGTGCGACGTGGCCCCGGACGGGTCGGCCGTCCTCGTCCGCCACGGCCAGCGGGTCGCCTTCCTCGACCCGGCGACCGGGGCCGAGCGGGACCTCGGGGCCGGCCCGTCGTCCCCGGCAAGCCTGACCTGGTCGCCGGACGGTTCGACCGTGTTCACCCGGGTCGACGCCGACCGGGCCTGGGGCGCCGAGCGGACCTGGACCGCCTGGGACGCGGCCACCGGGCGGGCGAAGTACGTCCTCCGGCCGGGCCGGTTCGCCGCCGGCGACGACTGGAAGTTCACCCCGGAGCTGTTCTTCCCGGCCGGCGGGCGGGAGGTGGTGGCCGGGCTGGAGAAGGTCGAGTCGGCCGAGTCGACCGGGGCGAAGGAGCTGGTGGCGTTCGACCTGGCCACCGGCGAGCCACGGCGGCGGGTCGGCGGGCCGCTGCCGCTCGACCGGTTCCGCTGGTCGTACCCGATCGCCCTGGCCCCGGACGGCACCTCGGTGCTGCTGCGGGCCTACGCGATGGACGCGAAGGAAGGCCCGCGGTACAAGGCGGTCTGGTGGGACCCGGCGAAGCAGGCGGGCGGCCGGGAGTGGACGGTCGAGGGCGGGCTGAACGGGCCGACCCGGGACTACGAGCGGTACGACGTGACCACCCAGGCCGACGGCCCGGACTGGAACGGGACCGGGCGGAAGCCGGGGGCGGCCCGAATCCGCTGCCACTCACTGGCCGACGGTGCCCTGGCGGCCGAGCTGACGAGCGAGTTCACCGGGGTCGAGCCGGTTTCGGTCCGCGGCCCGCTGCTCCTGGCCGAGGCGTACAACAGCAAGACTGTCACCCGCGGGTTCACGAGCTGGTACAAGCCGCAGCCGCCGTTCGCCGCCGAGCTGTGGGAGCTGCCCTCCCGGGCCCGGGTGCGGCTGTGGGAGCTGCCGGCCCGCGGGGCGGTGGCCTTCGCCCCCGGCGGCGGGTACGCCCTCCGTGTGGTGGACGACCGGACCTTCGAGGTGTACGAGCCGTTCGTCCTGAAAGCGGCGGTGGCCACCATCCCGACCCCGGCCAAGGTCGTGAGGCTGGAGTTCAGCCCGGACGGCCGGCGGGTGGCCGGGTCGCTGGCCGACACGACGGTGGCGGTCTGGGACGCGGCCGGGTGGCAGGCCAAGCTCGACGAACAGTTTGCGAAACAGGTCCCGGCCGACCTCGGCCCGCTGTGGGACGACCTGGCGAAGGACGCGGCGGCCGGGCTGCGGGCGGCCCGGCTGCTCGGGGCCGCGGGGGACGCGGGCGTCGCCTTCCTGGCCGGGAAGGTCGCCCCCAAGCCGGTCGCCGACGCGGCCGCGGTGAAGCGGCTGATCGCCGACCTCGGGTCGGACGACTTC
>JAIEQO010000976.1 GCA_019747655.1 Gemmataceae bacterium
CGCACCGCCGGCCGTCGCCGGACGCGGCCGACCGTTCGCCGGCGGGTCGTTCGCACGGGCATCGGCCGGCTCGCCGGGGGCCTCACCCGCCAGTCGGTTGGCAGCCCGTCCGCCGGCCGGACGAGCCAGGGGTGGGACGGTCGCCGGCGGGTCGCTGCCCGCTACGGACCCGGCGGCCGAGGCCACCAGCGGCCCGATGCTCGGGCCGCCCTCATCCCGACCTTCGGCACTCCGGCGGACATCCTCGACGGGCACGAAGGACCATGGCATCGTGCCGGCGGCGTCTGTGGGTAACTCGACGAAACCGGATCCGACGACCTGATCGGCCGGCTGGCCGCTTCCGGCCCCCTCGGCCGGTTTGTCGGGTCCGGGCAGCAGGACGGGGGCCGGACCGGGGCGGGCGGTCTCCCGTCCGACGATCTCGACCGTCGTGGCGACCCAGGTGGACGTGGCAACGGTGTTGCTCAGCCCGTCGCCGAACACGGCCAGGGCGGGGAGGATCAGTTCGCTCAGCAGGCTGCCGGCCACGTCACGCGATTCGAGGAGTTCGGCGTGGAGCCGGGCGGTCGGTAGCCCGACGAGCGCCCCCCCCCCCCCTTGTTTGCGCGACCGACTGATGAAACCGGTATATCGAGTTGGACTTGTTCGAGCGGCCCATGATGGCACCCGAAGGAGAGGTCCTTACATTGAATCACCTCGATGTCAAGAAGTCAACAGCAAAGGGGAAAAAACTCCCGTAGGCAAATCTATAACTTCATACACCCTTCGCCACGTCCCGGGTCTCGACCTTCGGGAGGTTCGGGGTGGCCTTCAGGTGGCGGGCGGCGGCCGCCCGGAGGCCGTCCGCGGCCGGCTCGCCGTAGGGGTTCACGCCCCCCAGCCGGGCCTCCACCACCGCCGACAGCATCAGCATCTGCAAGAGCTGCCCGACGACGTGCTCGGTCAAGGTCGGCAGCACCAAATCCGCCGCCGGCCGGGCCGCGTCGTGCCACGCCTCGCCGCACCCCTTCGCCGCCGCGTCCGAAAGGTCCGGCAGCCCCTTCCTGCTGAACTGGTTCAGGTCGTCCTCGTTCCGCTCGGCCATCCCCAGGGCCGCCGGCGGGTGCTTGCCGCCGCCCACCATCAGGTTCGTGACCGCCTTGTCCCGCGGCCCGTCGAGGAGCGCCTGACCGCGGCCGGCGAGGTCCCGCGGGAACACCGCCGTCACCGGCGTCGGGCCCCGGCCCTGCTTGCTCAGTGAGCCGCCGACGAGTTGCTCGTACCACCACCCCGCGGCTTCGAGCCGCCGCGTCCACGCCGCCCACACCCGCACCGGCTTGCCGGCCTCCTCGGTCAGGAGGTGGTTGACGGCCGCGTGTTGGAGGGCCGGGTTGCGGTCGAACGGCTCTTCGAGGAACCGCCGTGTCATGGCCGCGGCCCCGAGGAGCAAGGCCCGCACGTCGAGCCCGGCCACGGCCGCCGGGAGCAGGCCCGCGGCGGTGAACGCCCCGAACCGCCCGCCCACGTCGTCCGGCACCGGCAGGATGTCGTCCTCGGCGTACCCGTCGGCCCGGCACAGGTCGCGGAGCTTGGCCCGCGGCCCGGCCACCGGCACCACGAGTTGCCGCAGCACGTCCGACTTCGGGCCGTAGAACTTGGCGGCCTCGGCCCGGACCGCCCGGAACGCGGCGGCGGTTTCCAGGGCGTCGCCGGAGTCGACGGCGATCACGCCCCAGCGCTCCTCGGGGATGTCCGGGTCGATGCAGGTGTTCTCGACGAGTTCGAGCAGGTCCTGGAGGGCGTCGCCGTCGAGGGTGTCGCCGGCGAAGGTCAGCCGCGGCTTGCCGACCCGGAGCTTGGCCGGCAGCTCGTTGTGGTGGGCGTGGGACAGGGCGTCGACCGCCGCCCGGCCGGCGAGCACGCCCCCGCCGGTGCCGAGGACGACGACCCGGTCGACCGAGTCGCGGAGCCGGGCGGCGGCCTTGAGGATGCGGCCGAGGTCGCTGGCCTCTTGCTTGCGGCGGTAGCCGTCAAGGAGCTTCTGGGGGAGGTCGATGAACCCGGGCTGGAGCGGCCGGTCCTTCTCGGGGACGGTGCCCAGCTCCCGCTCGGCGGCGACCCGGCTGCGGACGGCCGTGGCCGGCTGCCTGAGGGCGTCGAGCCGGTCCGGCGACAGGAGGTGCTTGGCCCGCAGCTCGGCCGCCGGGCCCCACGGCTCGCCGGGCTTGGCGGCGGCCCGGTCGTACCGGTACAGGATCGTCTCGTCGGGCAGTTGCATCGGCCGGCCCCGTGGCTACGGTGTCCCGCCCAACTGTACGTCATACTTTCGGGCGCGTAAAATCCGCCCCCATGAACACCCACGACCTGATCCGCGAACTCCGCGAG
>JAIEQO010000267.1 GCA_019747655.1 Gemmataceae bacterium
CCAGGGGTGCAAACCCCTGGTCGCTTATCGGCCCTCGAACAGCTTGGGCACCGCCTTCAGGATCGCGTCGACCGCCTTGTCGTCCAGCTCGCCGGCCCGGAAGGCGAAGTTGGCAACGACCTTCTCCTTGACGAACAACATGACGGTCACGTCGGCGTCCGGGCCGAGCTTGTACGCCGGCGGGCCGTCCGGGTTCTCGAACGCCCCGACCGGGACGCCCTTGAGGCCCTGCCCCTGCGACCACTTGGCCAGCGCGTCGAGGTCGGCCGACTCGGTCAGGAGCGTCATCCACGCCTTGTAGCCGGTGTCCTTCTTCCCGGCCGCGTCGAGCTTCACCAGCAGCTTGCCGAGCGGGTCGGACAGCGACCGGGCGAACACGACCACGCCCGGCTTGCCGCCGTCGTGCTGCTCGCAGACGTAGCAGGTCTGCTGGCCCCGCTGCGGGCCGGTGGCGACCAGGAAGCTGTACGGCCCCGGCCGCTTGCCGACCGGCACGCCGGAGACGCACGGGTCGGACGGCGGGAGTGTGAGTGCGAGTGTGAGTGTGAGTGAGATCATGACCGGGGATGGTGGGTGGTTCTCCGGAGACCCCTCCCCCCGGCCCCCTCCCCGCAACGGAGAGGGGGAGGAAGCCCGAGCCGGGGTGTTTGGTTTTGTTCCCCCTCTCCCCCCGGGGGAGGGGGTTAGGGGGAGGGGTCTCTTGCGGGGCCGGGGGGTGGGGTCTCCTTCTCTACCGCGCCGCGGCGGCCCCGGGCGGGATGATCCGCTCGGCTTTCGATGCCAGGTCGTACCGGAGCCGGTCGAAGTCGGACGGGTCGGCCCGGCTCCAGCACCGGCGGGCCAGGCTCATGTACCGCTCGGCCTCGTCCGCCCGGCCGAGCCGGGAGCAGACGGCCCACAGCCCCAGCGCCCCGCGGACGCTCCCGGCGTCGTGGGCCAGCGCCTCCTGGAACGCCTCCTCGGCCTGGGCCGCGTCCCCGGCCTCCAACGCCCCGACGCCCCACGCCTCCATCAGCACCGCCCCGTTGCCCCACGAGTGGTGGAAGTAGTCGTTCTTGGTGGCGTCGACGGCCCGCTTCAAGAGCTTCAGCCCGGCCTCGCCGTCGCCGGTCTGGCAGAGCATCCGCCCCTGGGCCTCCCACAGCCGCCGCTCCAGCGCCCGGTCGTCGGTCTTGGCCCGGGCGGCGGCCCGCAGCGTGTCCACCTCGGCGGCCGCCCGGTCCGGCCGGCCCCGCTCCAGCCACAACAGTGCCGCGTAGTACGCCCCGTCGGCCTTACCCCGCCGGCGGAACTCGGCGACCTGCCTGGCGGCCGCGTCCCAGTCGGCCTCGGCCAGGGCCAGCCGGAACCACTCCGGCCGGTACTGGTACTTGTGCCCCTCGGCCTCGGCCTTGATCTTGTTGGCTTCGTAGAACCGGCCGTCGTGGACCAGGGCCCGGGTCAGCGTCTCCAGATGGTGGCTGAACTGGAGGTCGTCGTCCGGCTTGACGCCCTGGTACTCCTGGTGCCGCCGGTGCAGCTCGATGGCCCGGCTGGACCAGTCGGTCGTCGGCCCCCACTTGCCGATCCGCATGGCCAGGTGGGCCTGCATGTGCAGGGCGTGGGGGATGCCGGGCGACGACCGGATGTACCCCTCCGCATAGGGCCAGCCGAGGGCCGGCCGCTTGATGATCTCGTAGAAGTGGACGAGTTCGTGGTTGGCCCCGGGGTGGTCCGGGTTGACCCGCAGGAGGGCCTTGTAGAACGGCGTCTTGCCGTTGGTCCCCTCGGCGAGCTGGGCCCGCCAGAACCACCCCTCCTGGTCGTCCTCGTACAGGGTCAGGAGTTCGTCGAGCGACTCGCGGGCCTTCTTCGCCCGGGCGTCCGGCGGGGTGTCCGGCCACAGCCCCTTCTCTTGCAGCCGGGACTGGATGAGCAGTTGCTCGCGGTGGGTGGCCTTGGGGTGGAGCGTCTTGGCCATGCCGAGGGCGTAGTCGGCCGGGGATTTGGCCACCTTCTCCGGCAGGGCGGCGAACCCCGGCCCGCCGAGGGCGGCGACGAACCCGCCCGGCTTGGGGGCATTGGTCCCGCGGCCCCACTTCTCGAACGACCGCTGGAGCATGAGCCAGGCGTAGGCGCAGTCCGGGTCGTGCGTCAGGGCCGTCTCGAACGCCCGGGCGGCTTCGGGGTAGACGTAGGAGTAGTAGAGCCCGAGGCCCTGGTCGACGAAGGCCTGGGCCCGGGGGCTGGTGGTGCCGACGGGGTAGCGGTACGAGCAGGCGTCGAGGGCCGGCTTGGCCGGGGACAGCCCGGTCAGCCGCATGGCGTCCTTCGGCCGGGGCGCGGGGGCGTCGGCGGCCGGGCCGCGCTCCCGCGGCGGCGGGGCC
>JAIEQO010000523.1 GCA_019747655.1 Gemmataceae bacterium
GGGCGGCGGCCACCACCAACAGCCCGCCCAGGGCGGCCAGGAGGCCGGCCGGCGGGGTCGGGACGCCTCGGAACGGGGTCGGGGCGGACGCGAGGTCGGCCGCGGCGGGTTGTACCGCGGGGGTGGCCGCCCCCGGCTCGGCGGTCAACGGGACGAACGCCTCGGCGTCGGTCCGGTGGACGATGAGCCCGGCGGCGGCCGGGCGGGGGACAAGGCAGGCCCCCGCGGCCAGGACGCACCAGGCGACCCGGACGGACAGCACGCGCCTCATCGGGCACCCCGCAGGTCGGGGTCGTCCGTGACCGGGCTGGGCCTTCCAACCCGCCGCGGAGAGGGGCCCGGCCGGCGGCCGGGGCGGCGGGACGGAGAGGTCGGGATTGGAGGATAGTATGGCCGGGCGGCGCGACCGGCGCCAAGCGAAAAATCCGCGAACCCCGCTTCGTTACGGCTCAGCCGGTCCGGCCGAACCGCCGGACCCCGGCCAGCCCGACCGTCCCGAGCAGCCCGAGGGCCAACCCCGGCGGGGCCGGGACGGCCTGCCCCTGGAGGCTGAAGCTGGCGTTGAACGGCCCCTGGGCGGTGATGTCGGTCCCGACCCGCAGCCAGTCCGGGTCCAGGTCGCCGTTGCGGACCCAGCTCTGGAGGTCCGGGCTGAACGGGGTCCCCGGCGGGACGATCGGCTTGGCGGCCGACAGCCAGAAGAACTCGCCGCCGGTGACGGCCACCTGGGGGACGAAGAAGTAGTGGTCGGCCGGCAGGTCGAACGGGGTGGTGAACGTGACGTCGAACCGCACCTCCTGACCGGTCACCGGCCCCTCGCCGCCGGTGAACTGGTTCGGGCTCGGGTTGATCCCGTCCAGCACGCTGTTGGCGGCGGTGAAGCTCGCGGCCAGGACCGTCTGGGTGAAGGTCAGGCCGCCGAGGGCCGACTCCCGGGCGTCGAGCTCTGTGTCGGCCGGCGAGTTCGTCCGGGTCGGGACGGTCGGCGGGCGGCCGGCGTCCGAGTTCTTCGGGAACACCTGGTAGATCGCGACGACCAGCCCGTCGACCGTCGGGGTCGCACCCGGCGTGCCGACGATCAGCCCGGTGAAGGTCGCGGAGGTGATCCGGGTCCGGCCGGCCAGCACGAAATCGTCGGCCGACTCGGTCTCGACCGCGGTGCCCGCCCGGCTGGTCGTGGCCATCTTCCCGTCGGGGTCGCCGGTGCTGAAGACGAACCCGGCCCGGCCGGCTCCCGCCGTGCCGGCCACCAGGGCGGCCGCGGCCGCCCACGCGCACGATCGCATCGCTCGCTCCTCCAAAGGAGAGCCCGGCGGCGACGGCCGCCCGCGCGGGCCCGGTCCTGATCGGGCGACCCGGGCGATCGAACGGGTTCATCCGCAACGGGCGGGGGACCGGCCAAAAAAAGTACCGGCCGGGCGACGGGCGAGCGGACGTGGGCGGCGGCGACGGGGGTAGTAGAACCGGCCGCCGGGCGGCTGTCAAGCCCCCGGCCGGGGTCCGGCCGGCTAGAGGTAGGTGCTGAGCAGGTACAGGCCGAGGCCGATAGCCGACAGGAAGACGGCGATCCGGACGCCCCAGCCGAGGGCCTCGCGGACGATCTTGTCCCACCGGTCGTGCCGGGTCGCGGCGTAGACCAGGCTGACCACGACCAGGAGGACCGGCAGGTCCCAGTAAATACTCACGGCTCGTCCGAGTTTCGAGTTGGGAGTTTCAAGTTTCCAGTTGTGGGTTTCGGGTCGGTGACTCGAAACTGTAAACCCGAAACTAACGACGGATTACCAGTCGGCGTCGTCCGGCCGGCCGCCCGGGGGCGGGTCGCGGAACATCGGCCCGGCCAGGGCGTCGTAGATGACCAGGAGGTTCAACACCCCGGCGATCACGGTGTACACCCACCCCAGGTCCCACCGCTTGTCCCCGTCCCGCTGGAGGGCGTTCAGCTCGTCCTCCGGGGGCATCCGCTCGAACGCCCCGAACACCGGGCCGGCCTTCTGGTCCTTGTCGTAGGCGGCGTACTGGACGACGGCCGGCCAGGCCGCCGTGCCGATCCAGAACTGGGCGGCGAACTGCGGCCGGTAGTACAGGGCCTTGGCCGGCCCGCCCAGCTTCCACCCGAACACCTCGACCTCGGGCAGGTCCTTCGCCGGGGGCAGCCAGACGTTCCGCCACTGGCCCATGGCCAGCCCGTAGAAGAACAGCCCGTACAGCCCGAAGAAGAACAACAGCCCCTTGCCGATCCGCCCCTGGTAGACCTGCCCGAGGCCGGGGATCAGGTAGCTCAGCCCGGCGGCCGGCCAGTCGTGCGGGGTCGGCGGGAGGGCGGCCGGCGGGGCGGCCGTCTTGGCCGGGGTCGGGGGCGGCGGGGCGGCC
>JAIEQO010000428.1 GCA_019747655.1 Gemmataceae bacterium
CCGGCCGCGGGCGGCGGCCGGCACCCACCGCCGGACCACCCCGGCGGCCAGCGGGTACGCCCCGGCCTCGAACGCCCCGCACAGCAGCCGGAACACGACCACGGCGGCGAACCCGTCGGCGAACCCCATCGCCCCGGTCGCCGCCGACCAGAGGAACAGGTAGGCGGCCAGGACCCGCCGGGGGCCGTACCGGTCGCCGAGCCACCCGGCCGGAATCTGGAACAGGGCGTAGGTCAAAAAGAACCACGAAGTCAGGTCGGCGAACTGCGTATCGGTGATGCCGAGGGCGGGCTGGATCCGCTCGCCCAGGATGCCGAGGCAGACCCGGTCCAGGTACAGCATGACGGCGACCAGGGTGGTCAGGCCGATCATCCCGTACCGCACCCGGGTCGGGCGTTCGGGCGGCGGGTCTCCCATCTCGCGCCCCGTCGGGGTATGCTGGTGCCGGCCGCCCCACTCTACCCGATCCGCCGGCCCGGTCGAGGAGTTCCGCCATGCCGCCGCTGATTTTCGACGCCCACCTCGACCTGGCCCTGAACGGGGTCGACTGGAACCGCGACCTGCGGACGGACGTGCGGGACATCCGCGTTCAGGAGCAGGTCTGGGGGATGTCCGACCTCGGCCGGCAGACCGGGACGGTCTCATTCCCGGAGCTGAAGCGGGCCGGGGTGGCGGTCGGGGTGGCCACGGTGATCGCCCGGCAGGAACAGGCGATCAACCACCCGCTCGGGTGGACGACGCCGGAGGCGTGCTACGCGGCGGCGATGGGGCAGCTCGCCTACTACCGGGCGATGGAGCGGGCCGGGTGGGTGAAGATGCTCCGCACCCGCGGCGGGCTGGCCGCCCACGCCGACGCCGCCCGGCGGGACCCGGCCGGGGTGCCGTTCGGGTTCGTCCTGAGCATGGAGTGCGCCGACCCGGTCCTCGACCCGGACAACGTCCGCGAGTGGTACGACCTCGGGCTGCGGGCGATCGGCATCACCCACTACGGGGCCAACCGGTACGGCGGCGGGACCCGGAGCGAGGTCGGGCTGGCGGTGGACGCCCTGCCGCTGCTCGGCAACATCGAGGAGTTGGGGATCGCCCTGGACATGACCCACCTGTCGGACGTGGCCTTCCGGCAGGTGGCCGACCGGTTCGGCGGGCGGGTGCTGGCCAGCCACCAGAACGCCCGGAAGTTCTGCGACTGGCAGCGGCAGTTCTCGGACGAGCAGTTGCGGACGGTCATCGCCCGGGGCGGGGTGATCGGGGTGGCGTTCGACGCCATCATGCTCCAGCCGGGGTGGGTGCGGGGGGTGACGAGGCCGGAGGTGACGATGGCCCGGGCGGTGGACAACATCGACCACGTCTGCCAGTTGGCCGGGAACGCGAACCACGTCGGCATCGGCAGCGACCTGGACGGCGGGTACGGGTACGAGCAAACGCCGGCCGACCTGAACACCATCGCCGACCTCCAGGCAATTCCGGAAATGCTGTCCGAGCGGGGCTACGGTGATGCGGACATCGAAAGGGTGATGAGCGGCAACTGGCTAAGTTTCTTCGGCGAGGTGCTGCCGCGGTAAACTGAAAAGCGACGCCGCCCCGCACGGTTGAACCGTGCGGGGCGGCGTAAATTTTGCCGGCGGTGACCTACTCTCGCGCTGGACGCACTACCATCGGCCCCGGGCGCTTATCGGCCGTGTTCGGGATGGGAACGGGAGTTCCCGCCCGGGCGTGGCCGCCGGCAGTCTCCTGGCCCCGGGGCCGTCTCCGGCCCGGGGCTGCTGTCCGGGGGGCGTCGTGTGCGGTCCGCCTGCTGTCCGCCGTCGTCCGTCCGCTGTCCGCTGTCCGCTGTCCTCTGTCCTCTGTCCTCTGTCTTCTGTCCTTTGTCCTCCGTCCGTCCTTGCCGGTGCGGCCGGGCCCCGGGGGCGGGGCGGTGCGGCCAAGCGGTCGGCTGTTAGTACCGGTCGGCTGAGCCGGTCGCCCGGCGTGCACGCCCGGCCTATCGACCCGGTCGTCTCCCGGGAGCCTTCAGTTTCCACGGAGGCCCGATCTCGGGGGGAGTTTCACGCTTATATGCCTTCAGCGTTTATCCGTTCCGCGCGTGGCCACCCGGCGGTGCCGCGGGTGCGACAACCGGTAAACCAGCGGCGCGTCCCGCCCAGTCCTCTCGTACTAGGGCGGGAGCCCCTCAGGCCTCCCCCGCCCGCGGCAGATAGGGACCGACCTGTCTCACGACGGTCTAAACCCAGCTCACGTACCACTTTCATCGGCGAACAGCCGAACCCTTGGGAGCTTCTCCACCCCCAGGATGTGATGAGCCGACATCGAGGTGCCAAACCTCCTCGCCGCTGTGAACGCTCAGAGGAGATAAGCCTGTTATCCCCGGAGT
>JAIEQO010000783.1 GCA_019747655.1 Gemmataceae bacterium
ACCCGCCGCAGTCGGCCGCCTTGTGGTGCTTGGCCCGGCGGCCCTTCAGGGCGTCGAGCAGGTTGGTCGGGCCGCCGGCGCACGGGTCGCACCCGCCGCAGTCGGCCTTCGCCTTGTGCCCGAGCCGGCCCTTGAGCCGGTCGAGGAAGCCCGGCTTGGCGGCCTCGCCGCAGCCGTCGCACGAGGCAGCCGCCGGAGTGCCGCAGCACCCGGAACCGGCCGGATCGCCCCCGGCCGAAAGGGACAGGAACAGGATCGCGGCGTTCACGGGCAGGGCCCTCCGGTGTGCTGGACGAACGGGTCGTTCTCCGAATCGTCGGGCGGACATCCCTTGCGTGACCGGGCCGAAGGAAATCGGCCGCCGCCGGGCCGTCGGGGTTCGGGTTCGGCCCGGTATG
The DNA here is from genome assembly GCA_019747655.1 of Gemmataceae bacterium. GTDB lineage: Bacteria > Planctomycetota > Planctomycetia > Gemmatales > Gemmataceae > Urbifossiella. Next base: position 399 of record JAIEQO010000783.1, read on the forward strand.
CCGGGGCGGGGGGCCCGGCCGATCGGTCGGATGTCGTCGGGTCGGCCGGTTGGGCTTGCCGCGGCGGTGAACGTCCGTTCTAAATAGGGGGTTGGACCCGCACCCGAGGGCGGCCCGTGGCCCGCGCCGAGAAAGTCTGGCACCTCCTCCCGGCCGACCCGGACGGGGCGAACCGGCTGGCGGCCGCCGCCGGGGTGTCGCCGGTCGTCGCCCAACTGCTGCTCAACCGCGGCATCTCGGACCCCGCGGCCGCGAAACGCTTCCTCGACCCGGCCCTGTCCGGGCTCCACCCGCCGGACGGGCTGCCCGACGTGCCGGCCGCCGCCGACCGGCTACTCCGCGCCGTCCGCGACAAGCGGAAAATCTGCGTCTACGGCGACTACGACGTGGACGGCGTGACCGGCACGGCCGTCCTCCTCGGCCTGCTCACCCGGCTCGGGGCGGATGTCGAGTTCCACGTCCCGCTGCGGCTGTCCGAAGGGTACGGGCTGAGCTGCGACAAGCTGAAGGAGCTGGCCGGCCGCGGGGTGTCGCTGGTCGTCAGTGTCGACTGCGGCATCGCCAGCCTGGACGAGGCCGTGGCGGCTCGCGGGTGCGGGCTGGAGTTGATCGTCACCGACCACCATGAGATGAAGACGCGGGACGGCCGGCCGCAACTGCCCGAGGCCGATGTCCTGGTTCACCCCCGGCTGCCGGGGAGCGAGTACCCGTTCGACGGGCTGTGCGGGGCCGGTGTGGCGTTCAAGCTGGCCTGGGCGGTCGTCCAGCGGGTCTTCGGCGGTAAGGCAACCGGCGAACTCCGCGAGTTCATGCTCGACGCCGTGGGACTGGCCGCCCTCGGGCTGGTGGCCGACGTGGTGCCGCTGCGGGACGAGAACCGGGTGTTCGTCCGGCACGGGCTGGAGCGGATCGTGAAGCAGCCCTCGGCCGGGCTGAAAGCCCTGATGACCACGGCCGGGCTGGGCGACGGCAAGCCGATCAAGGCCGAGGACGTAGGGTTCCGGCTCGGGCCGCGGATCAACGCGGCCGGCCGGCTCGGCTGCGCCCGGATGGCCGTCGACCTGCTGACCACGACGAACGCCGCCCGGGCCAAGGACCTGGCCGAGTACCTGGAGAAGCTGAACACCGAGCGGCAGTTCAAGGAGCGGAAGACGACCGACCAGGCGAAGGAGTTGCTCGACGGCGACGGCGTCGCCGGCATGGCCGGGATCGTGGTCGGGTCGGCCGACTGGCACCAGGGCGTCGTCGGGATCGTCGCCGGCCGGCTGGCCGAGCACTACGGCCGGCCGGCCCTGGTGTTCGCGGTCAAGGCCGACGAGGGCGTCGCCGTCGGGTCGGGTCGGTCGGTCCCGGGCTTCCAGCTACACGAGGCACTGAAGGCGTGCGAGGACCACCTGCTCGGCCACGGCGGGCACGCGGCCGCCGCCGGGTTCAAGCTCAGGCCGGATAGCGTCCCGGCGTTCCGCAAGGCGTTCGACGCCTACGCGGCGAAGCACTTCGCCGGCGGCCCGCCGCCGGCCCCGCGGCTGGCCCTGGACGCCGAGGTGCCGCTCTCCGCGATCACCTTCGGGCTGCTCAAGGACATCGACAAGCTCGAACCCTACGGGGCGGCCAACCCGAAGCCGAAGTTCCTGGCGGCCAACCTGAAGGCCGAGGCGGTCCGCAAGATCGGCACCGGGGAGGTGCAGAAGCACCTCGACTTCCGGGTCCGGCAGGGGGACACGACCCTGCGGGCGGTGGCCTGGAATATGGCCGACCGGATGGACGAACTACTGGCCGGCGGCGACTGCTGCCTGGCCTTCACCCCGGTCGTCAACGAGTGGAACGGCTATCGCAAGGTCGAACTGCACGTCGCCGACTTCAAGCCCGGGAGGAGCGTCGAACTGGGGTGATTCCGGGCGAGCGGGGGGGGGGGGGCCCCCGGTGGCCAAAACAAAAGGGGCGCAAGCCCCCCCCCCCCCCCCGCGTGCAGAAAA
>JAIEQO010001051.1 GCA_019747655.1 Gemmataceae bacterium
GTCCTGCCCGCCAGGCCCGTCGGACCCGCCGCCCCCGCCCGGGGTACGGGTCCGGCAGAACGTCGCCGCCCTCACCACCGCCCAGCTCGACTCGCTGCGGAAGGGGGTGGCGGCGATGAAGGCGTTGCCCGACTCCGACCCCCGGAGCTGGACGTTCCAGGCCGCCATCCACGGGACCGACATCCCCCCCACCAGCCCGCTGTTCAACAAGTGCGAGCACGGGACGGTCGGGTTCCTGCCGTGGCACCGGGGCTACCTGTACTACTTCGAGCGGATCCTCCGGTGGGCGGCCAACGACCCGGCCCTGATGCTCCCGTACTGGGAGTGGGGCACCGCCCCGACCGTGCCCGGGGCGTTCCGGCTGCCGGCGTCCGCGACGAACCCGCTGTACGACGCCACCCGGACGCTGAACAACGGGGCCGCCCTGCCGAACTCGGTGGTTGTCGACGGGGTGAACAACGCCCTCGCCCTGACCGACTTCGACTCGGGGGTCGGGTTCAGCGGGACGCTGGAGGGCCCGCACGGGGCCATCCACGTCATCACCGGCGGGCCGGGGGGGAACATGTCGGCCGTCTCCCGGGCCGCCCGCGACCCGATCTTCTGGCTCCACCACGGCAACATCGACCGGCTCTGGGACCGGTGGCTGAACCTGGGCGGCGGGCGGGCCAACCCCTCCGACCCGACGTTCCTCGACACGCAATACTCGTTCGCCGACGAGACCGGGGCGACGGTGACCACGAAGGTCCGGGACATCCTCAGCTCGGCTACCCTGGGGTACCGGTACGACGACACCCCGAACCCGGCGGTGGCCGCCGCGATGGCCCTGACGACCGCGGCCGTGGCCCCGCCGGCGGCCACGCTCGCGGCGACCAGTTCGGCCCCGGCCGAGGCGCTCGACAAGGTCGAGGCCAAGCCGCTCGGGTTCGAGGTGGCCCGGGTCAAGCTGGCCCCGGTGCCGGACGCCCGGGCGGCGCTGGCGCAGGCGTTCCCGGCCACCGGCGGGCCGCGGGTGTTGGTCGCCGTCGAGGGGGTGACGGCCGACCGGCCGCCGGGGTACGCGGTCGGGGTGTACCTGAACCTCCCGCCGGACGCCTCGGCCGAGGAGCGGAGGCGGTACTACGTCGGGACGCTCGACTTCTTCGGGAAGACGAAGGCCGACGAGCGGGCGGCCCACGGCCACGGCGGCGGGGGCGGGTTCACCCAGACGTTCGACGCCACCGCCCTGGCCGCCCGGCTCCAGGGGGGCAAGGGGTGGGACCCGGACGCGCTGAGTGTGGTGTTCCTGCCGGAGGCCCCGACCCCGCCGGGGGCGGCCCGGGACGAGGTGGTGGTCCAGGCCCGTGCGTCGGCCGAGGCCGCGAACGTGCGGTACAAGCGGGTCGCCGTCCGGGTGCTGCCGGCCCGGCGGTAGCCCACCCGGGGGGTCCAGCCCCCCGACCCAGGGCGTTGCCCTGGGCTATGGTGTGCCAGCCCTTCAGGCTGGGGCGTTCGGCCCGACCGCAGGCTGAAGGCCTGCCACAGCATAGCCCAGGGCAACGCCCTGGGTCGGATATACCCGTAGCCCCCCGGGAGGTCGGCCCGTGCCCCAGTCCCTCGCCCGGAACCTGATCCACCTCGTCACCAGCACCAAGAACCGGGAGCCGCTCCTGACGCCCGGCTTCCGCGAGGCGATGTTCGCCTACCTGGCCGGCATCCTCAACGCCCTGCGGTGCCCGGCGGTCGAGGTCGGCGGGGTGGCCGACCACGTCCACGTCCTGTTCCTGCTGGCGAAAACGATCCCGCTGTGTGACGCCGTGGAGGAAGTGAAGAAGGAGTCGTCGAAGTGGGCGAAGGAGAACGGCGGGCCGCCGCACTTCTACTGGCAGGCCGGGTACGGGGCGTTCTCGGTCAGCCCGCGGAACCAGGCCCGGGTGGTGAGGTACATCGCCCGGCAGGAGGAGCACCACGCGGCGGCGACGTTCCAGGACGAGATGCGGGGAATGCTGGAACAGGCCGGGATCGAGTACGACGAGCGGTACGTCTGGGACTGAGCCAATACGACCCAGGGCGTTGCCCCGGGCTATGCTGTGTGACCCTTTCAGGGTCGAGAATCATCCAGCCTGAAGGGCTGGCACAGCATAGCCCAGGGCAACGCCCTGGGTCGTGACGTACCGGGTCGTTGCTCACCTCACCCCGGGATGACGTTCACCGGCCAGCGGCGGAGCTGGCCGTTCTCGCCGCCGGCGTACACGGCCCCGCCGTCCGGCCCGAACGCGACCGCCCAGACGGCCGCCGGGCCGGCCGTCAGGGCGGTCAGCTCGGTCCCGTCGTCCGGGTTCCACAGCCGGACCGTCCCGTCCGCCCCGCCGGTCGCCAGGAGCCCGCCGTCGGCCGACAGGGCG
>JAIEQO010000307.1 GCA_019747655.1 Gemmataceae bacterium
CTGCCGCCGGTCGGCGAGGGGCTGATCGAGGTCGAGCTGGTCCGCTGGCTGGTCAAGCCGGGCGAGGCCGTCGGCCGGGGGCAGCCCTTGGCCGAGGTGATGTCGGACAAGGCGACGATGGAGGTCCCGGCCCCGTTCGCCGGCACCGTCGCCGGGCTCGCCGCCGAGGCCGGCACGAAGGTCCAGGTCGGGCAGGTGGTGCTGACCTACACCCCGGCGGGGGCGGAGCGGTCGGAGACCCCTCCCCCTAACCCCCTTCCCCAGGGGGAGAGGGGGGACCAGAAGGCTCCTCTTTCTCCCCCTACCTTCTCAGGGGAGGGGGCCGGGGTGAGGGGTCTCGCTCGGAACGCCAACGGCCACGCCCCGCCGGCCGCCCCGTCGGTGCGGCTGTTGGCCCGCAAGCTCGGCGTCGACCTCGCGGCCGTCCGCGGGTCCGGGCCGGGCGGCCGGGTCCTCGTCGACGACCTGACCCCACACCTCCGCCGGCCGGCCGACGGGAACGGCGCCAAGCCGGCTCCCCCGCCCGCCCCGAAGCCGGACTACGGCACCCCCGGCACCCGGGTCAAGCTCCTCGGCCTGCGGCGGAAGATCGCCGAGCACCTGGTCGTCGCCAAGCGGACCGCCCCGCATTACTCGTACATCGACGAGTGCGACCTGACGGACCTGGTCCGGCTCCGCGAGTCGCTCCGCGAGCCGTTCAAGCGGAACGGGGTCAAGCTGACGTACCTGGCGTTCGTCGTCAAGGCCGCCGCCCGGGCCCTGAAGGAGGTGCCGGTCGTCAACAGCACCTTCGACGACGCGGCCAACGAGATCGTTTACCACGACCGGTACAACCTCGGGGTGGCCGTCGCCACCCCGGGCGGGCTGATCGTCCCGGTCGTGAAAGACGTGGACAAGAAGGACCTGGCGGCGGTCGCGGCCGACATCGACCGCCTGGGGAATGACGCGAAGGCGGGTAAGATCAAGACCGAGGACCTGAAGGGGGGGACGTTCACCGTCACCTCGGTCGGGAACATCGGCGGGTTGATCTCGACGCCGATCGTCAACCACCCGGAGGTCGGCATCCTCGGGCTGGGGAAGGCGGTGAAGCGGCCGGTGTACGACGACGCCGGGCTGATCCGCCCGGCCGAGATGATCTACCTGTCGTTCTCGTTCGACCACCGGATCGTGGACGGGGCGGTCGGGGCGGCGTTCGGGAACGCCGTCCTGCGGCACCTGCGGCACCCGGCCACGCTCCTCCTGGCCGACCCGTTCGGGGCCTGACCCCTACACCAGGTTGCGGAACTCCTTCGGCCGGTTCTTCTCGTCCACGAACACGACCACCGGCTCGTGCCCGCGGACCTCCCGCTCGTCGTAGCTCGCGTAGGTGGCGATGATGACCAGGTCGCCGGGCTTGATGAGGTGGGCCCCGGCCCCGTTGATCTGGACCTCGCCGGCCCCGCGCTCGCCGGGCAGCGCGTAGGTGACCAGCCGGTTGCCGTTGGTCACGTCCCACACATGAATCTGCTCGTTGGGCAGGATGTCGGCCGCCTCCAAGAGGTCGGCGTCGATGGTCATGCTGCCTTCGTAGTGCAGGTCGGCGGCCGTCACCGTGGCCCGGTGAATCTTCCCCTTCATCATCACCCGCTGCATGGCCGCACCTGCTTCCGGTGGCACAGGCCTCCCGGCCTGTGTTTGCAACTGTGCCATTCTACGCCCGGCGGGTAAGATGGCGTCCGGTCCGACACCCGCCCCACGGAGCCGACGATGACCACCCTGTTCCGGGCCGCCCTCCTCGCGGCCGTAGCGACCGCCGTGGCCCGCGCCGACGACAAGCCGGCCGTGCCGGAGGGCTTCACCCCGCTGTTCAACGGCAAGGACCTGTCCGGGTGGAAGCCGACCGGCAAGCCCGAGGTGTGGAAGGCCGAGGACGGGATGATCGTCTGCACCGGCGGGGGCGGCGGCTATCTCCTGACCGACAAGGAGTACGGCGACTTCGAGCTGCGGCTGGAGTACCGGTGGGCCAAGCCGGGCGGGAACAGCGGGGTCGGCCTGCGGACGCCGAAGGACGGCGACCCGGCCTACGCCGGGATGGAAATCCAGCTCATCGACGACGAGGGCTGGCAGAAGGTGAACGGCGGCGGGGAGTTGGCCGACTACCAGCACACCGGGTCGGTCTACGACGTGCAGGCGGCGAAGGGGCGGGCGAACAAGCCGGTCGGGGAGTGGAACGCGGTGCGGATCGTCTGCAAGGGCCGGCGGGTGACGGTCGAGCAGAACGGCAAGGAGCTGGTGGCGGCGAACCTGGACGACTACGCGGCCAAGGCCGACAAGCACCCCGGGCTGAAGCGGGAGAAGGGGCACATCGGGTTCCAGAGCTACAACATCCGGGTCGAGTTCCGGA
>JAIEQO010000159.1 GCA_019747655.1 Gemmataceae bacterium
GGTCACCTACGAGGTCCGTGTGACGAACCAGGGGACCGGGCCGTGCGGGAACGTCCGGGTGGCGGCGGTGCTGGCCGACGGGACCGAGTTCGTCGGGGCCACGGCCGGGGCCGGCGGGCAGCCGGCGGCCGCCCGGGCGGCCGGCCAGCAGCTCGCCTTCGAGCCGATCCCGAGCCTCGGGGTGAAGGCCGAAACGGTGTACCGGGTGCGGGTCCGGGGGAACGCCCCGGGCGACCTCCGGTTCCGGGTGCAGCTCACCTGCGACGGGATGTCGGCCCCGCTGGTGAAGGAGGAGAGCACCCGGTTCTACCGGGAGTAGGTGGGGAGGAAGACCCCACCCCCCGGCCGGAAGAGACCCCACCCCCTAACCCCCTCCCCCACAAGGAGAGGGGGGACCGGAGAAGAGGGGTGCTTGACGACCGGTCCGGCTCTTGTCTTCCTCCGCCTCCCTTCCGAGGTGCCGGGGAGAAGGGTTTTGGTTCGGTCCCCCCTCTCCCTGCGGGGGAGTGGGTTAAGGGGGAGGGGTCTGTTCGGCATCGGCATCCCCGCTGGGGGGCGGGGTTGCGGGGGTACTCGGGGCGGTGTTACCATCCGGCGGCCGACGGCCGGCCGGGCTGGGCAGGGGGGCCCGTTCGATGAGCGTGAGCACAGGACGTGCGCGGCGGGACCGGGTGCGGCTGCACATCCGGTGGATGATCCGGCGGGACCTGCCGGACGTCCTCTTGGCCGAGCGGGCCGGGTTCGACCACCCGTGGACGGAGGACGACTTCCTCCGCTGCCTGCGGCAGCGGAACTGCATCGGGATGGTGGCCGAGATGGACGACCCGCCGGGGTTCCCGCCGCCGACCCACGGGTGGGGCCAGGGCGGGGCCCGGGCGGTCGGGTACATGATCTACGAGCTGCACAAGACCCGGCTCCACGTCCTCAACTTCGCCGTCCACCCGGCCGCCCGGCGGACCGGGATCGGCGGCCAGATGGTCGGCAAGCTGATCCACAAGCTGACCACCCACCGGCGGCTGAAGATCACCCTGGCCGTCCGGGAGCGGAACCTGCTGGCCCAGACGTTCTTCCGCGGGCACGACTTCCGGGCCACCCGGGTGCTGCGGAACTACTACGAGGACAGCGGGGAGGACGCCTTCCAGATGGAGTACCGGGCCGGGGACCTGTTTGCCGATGAACCGGTCGGCCGGGTCAACCGGATCGCCCAGTACGAGGAGAACTGACCCGAGGGAGGGGTCGGACTCCGCGACCCGGTTCGCCGCGCCAGCCCACCCGGGGTCGGGTGGGCTCGCTCGCGTCACGGAGGACGCCCGATGGGCCGGGTCAGGTGGTTCGCCACGGTGGTCGGCGGGGTCGGGGTGGCCGGGGCGGGCTTCGGGCAGCCGGCCCCACTGGTGCCGCCGCGGCCGCCGGTGGTGGTGACCCCGGCCGCTGCCGTCCTGCCGGGCCTCCCGGTGCCGCCCCCGAAGGTCCCGGCGGCGGACGCCAAACCGCTCCCGCTGCCGTCGATCGTCCCGGCCCTGCCGAGCCTGCCCGGGGTCGATTCCCGGCCGCTGCCGGCCGTCCCCCCGCCGGCCGGGCTTGCGCCACCCGCGCCGCCGTCAAACTCGGTACTCCCGCCCCAACCGGCTTCACCCCCCGGGCTGGATTTCTCCTTGCGGCCCGGGGAGGCCGGGAATAGTGTCAAACCGGAACCGCCCGCCGTCCCGGCGTCCCGTCCGGCCGACCCGGCCCCGGAGCCGCGGCCGGCCGCCCCGCCGGGGTCGGACCCGGCGGCCCCCGGAGACACACCGATGACGCTCAAGCAGACCGCGACGGTTGCCCTCTTCGGCGGGGCCCTGGCCCTGGCCCAGCCGACCCCGGCCGCCGGCCAGGACAAGGACGCCGTCAAGCGGATCGACGACAAGCTGGCCGAGATCGACAAGAAGCTCGACCTGCTCACCCAGGCGGTGCTCGGGAAGAAGACCAGCGACGGGCTACTCCCGACGCCGCCCGAGAAGGGGCTGACCGAGACCCTGCGGACGCTCAACGCCGACCTGGCCGCGCTGAAGACCGAGATCGAGGGGATGAAGAAGTCGACCTCGCTCCGGCCGGCCGTGCCGGCCGACCCGATGGCCAACCGGGGGACCGTCCGGATCGACAACCTGTACCCGGTGGACGTGACCGTCCAGGTGAACGGCGGGTCTTACCGGGTGCCGGCCGGGACCAAGCTGGACGTGACCGTCCCGTCCGGGGACTTCACGTACCAACTGTTGTCCGGGCTCGACCCGGTCATCCAGCGGGGCACCGTCGCCGAGAAGCAGACGGCCACCCTGCGGGTGAAGTAGTCCTGGCGAGCGTCGGGCCGTCAGGCCGACGGTGTGACCGGAACCGTCGGCCTGAC
>JAIEQO010000042.1 GCA_019747655.1 Gemmataceae bacterium
CCCCTTCGGCGGCTTCTTTGGGGGGGGCGGCTTGGGGCGCCGCCACCCCCGGGCGGCCGGCCCCCCGCCCCCACGACCCGACCCGATGCGCTACCCTCGACCGGCCGCCCGGTCCACCGGGCCGGCGGCTCCCACGGGCCGTTCATCGCCTTGAGGTGGCGGTTCAGGTACGGGTTCTTCGACGCCCCGAAGAACAGGTCCCGGGGGTAGGTCGCCGACGGCCGGGTCGTCCGCGGATCAAGCAGCCCGGCGTACACGCACGCCTCGGCCACCAGCTCGCTGCAGAAGTACGCCTCCCGGTCGGGCCCGTGCGGCTTGCCCACGAACCGCGTCTTGAACGGACCCCGGGTCCGGAACGCGGTCAGTTGCGCCGCCAATCGCCGGATCGAGAAATCGCGGTCCTGGACGGCCAGGCAGAACTCGGTCAGCCGGGCCGACTGCTCGGGCGTGAGGGGACAGGCCCGGCGGCGGACCCAGACCCGTCCCTCGGCCTCGTAGCTGGCCAGGTGCGGGACCGCCTCCAGCACCCGGCACTTCAGCGTGTCGTGCGGGCCGCCCTCCAGGATCGCTACCCGCCCGTCTGGGTGGGCGAAGGCGATCATCGAGTGGGTAGGATGACTGGTGCCCGCGAGGTTGTGCATGAGCTTCCAGAACCGCGACCCGTCGGCCGCGAAGGCGATGTCCCCGGGTTGCAGGTCGTAGGCCCGGGCCGGCAGGCGGATCACCTCGTCCTCGGCGTAGGCCGGCCGGTACAGGTATGATGGGCCGCCCGGGGGGACGGTGCCGAAGAGCTTCAGGGCGGCGGCCGCGGCCTTGATCTTGGCCACCGGTCCGGGGCCGAACCGGCGGTCCGACACGACCGGCCCGACCGGCATCGCCGGCTCCGGGTCGGCACCGATGAGGAGGGCGGCGAGGCAAAGGGGCGTCATGCCGGCGGGCTCCGGGGCGTGCGCACCGTGCGCACCGTCCCGGGAGTATCGGCCCGGCCCGCGGGACGGCTCAACCCGCCTGACCCGGCCGGCCGGCCGAACCGCCGGTCCGGCCGGCCGTATCAGATGTAACGGGGGCCTGACCACCCGGTCCGCCCGTCGGGGGCTAGGAACGGGGCCGTCAGACCCGCTACAATGTCCCCAGTTTCCCACACCGCTGCCTCCCTCATTCCACCCTGGTGGTGCACCATGCGCGTGCGGTTCGCTGCCCCCGCCCTCGCGGCCCTGCTGGTCTGGCTGTCGGCCGGGTCCGCCCAGGAGCCGAAGGACCCGCCGAAGAAGGACCCCCCGAAGAAGGCCCCGAGCGAGGCCCCGGCCCCGCGACCGACCGGCAAGGCCATCACCCCGCCGAAGGCCGGGTCGCCCGGCAAGTACGACGACGTCATCACCAAGGACGCCAAGACCCAGCCCGGCGTCTTCGCCGTCCACCAGGTCGGCGATAAGGTCTACTTCGAGATCCCCCAGGACGCCCTCGGCCGGCTGATGCTCTGGTCCGGCGAGGTCGCCAAGGGGCCGGGCGGCGGGAGCTGGGGCGGGGCCGCCCTGGGCAACGCCGTCCTGAAGTGGGAGCGGCGGGACAACAAGATTTACCTCTGGAAGGTCGGGTTCAAGAAGCGGACCGACGGGAAGGCCGTCCAGGCCGCCGTCGAGGCCGCCGCCACCGACTCGATCATCGCCGTGTACGAGGTCGCGGCCGAGGGGAAGGACCGGTCGGCCGTCATCCTGGTGACCGACCTGTTCATGCGGGGGCTGCCCGACCTGTCGATCACCCGGGCCGCCGGCGGCGGCGGGAACATCGACTCGTCCCGGTCGTACCTCCAGTCGATCAAGGCCTTCCCGACGAACATCGAGGCCCGGTCGCTCCTGACCTTCTCCGGCGGCGGGGGCGGCGGGCCGTCCATCCCCGGGCTGCCGCCCGGGTTCGGCGGGGGCGGCGGGCGGAGCATCACCGCCCTGGTCCACCAGAGCCTCGTCATGCTCCCCGACGAGCCGATGCGGGGCCGGTACTTCGACCCCCGGGTCGGGTACTTCACCGAGGACTTCACCGACTACTCCCACCCGAAGGCGTGGGCCGTCAACCGGGAGTTCATCACCCGCTTCCGGCTGGAGAAGAAGGACCCGTCCGCGGCCGTGAGTGAGCCGGTCAAGCCGATCGTCTTCTACATCTCGAACGAGGTCCCGGAGAAGTGGCGGGACGCCCTGAAGAAGGGGGTCGAGGACTGGCAGCCGGCGTTCGAGAAGGCCGGGTTCAAGAACGCGATCGTGGCCAAGGACCCGCCGACCAAGGCCGAGGACCCGAACTGGGACCCGGAGGACGCCCGGTACAGCGTCATCCGGTGGGTGGCCGAGCCGGTCGCCAACGCGATGGGGCCGCACGTCCACGACCCGCGGTCGGGCGAGGTCATCTCGGCCCACATC
>JAIEQO010000141.1 GCA_019747655.1 Gemmataceae bacterium
AACCGGCGGACGACCGCCCCGGCCGACCCGCAGCCCAGCACCATCATCCCGACCGTCGCCGGCTCCGGGACGGCGGCGGTCAGCGGGCCGTTGATCGTCACCTGCCCGTTCCCCTCCCGGACCCCGGCCGCGTACGCGGCGTCGACCGCCGACCCGTTCAGGTACGACGAACCCCCGGAGCCGCCCGAGTAGCTGCCGCCGCCGCCCCCGCCGGTGTACCCGCCCCCGCCACCCCCGGCGTCTTCGAAATCCCGGTTGTACCCGCCCGCGCCCCCGCCGCCGTACCCGCCACTGGCGGGGCCGGTCCCGCCGGCCAGCCCGTTCGGGTACCCCTTGCCGCCGGACGCGGTGCTGCCGTTGCCGCCGTTGCCGCCGTCGGACAGGAACCCGCCGCCGCCGCCGCCGACCGACCCGGACCCGCCGCTCCCGCCGCCGTAGACACTCCCGCCGGCCCCGCCGTCTTCATAGATTGTCGCCCCCCCGCCGCCCCCGCCGACGGCCAGGGCGTTCCCGCCGGACGTGACGACGAAGCTGCCGCCGCCGCCGCCGCTGCCGCCGCCGCCCGACCCACTGCCACCGACGATGATGGTGAGCACGTCCCCGGCGGCCAGGGTGAACTTGCCGGACACCTGCCCGCCGTTCCCCCCGGCGAAGTTGTAGGAGCTGCCGCCCTGGGCCCCGTAGGCGGTGATCTCGTACACCCCGGCGGTGGCGGCGGTGAACGACTGGGTGGAACCGGTGTAGCCGAAGGTGACCAGCCCGGCCCGGGCCGGGGCGGCGGCCAGCCCGGCGGCCAAAAGGGCGAGGGCGAACGCGGGACGCATCGGCGGTCTCCTGGGTGGTGGCGCGGCCCGGCCGGCCCCGACTCCCGGGGCTGTAGCGGCGGGCGGCGCGGCGGCGAGTCCCCCCCAAATCCCCCGGCCGGGCCGGAACCTAGCGGCCGATTTTTCGGGGCCGGTCAACAAATCCACCTCGGTCGCGCTTGTCGCGGCCCCCGCCGGGTGGTAATCGTGCAGGTATCGAACCCCCGCACGAAGCCCGGTCGCCGGCGATGGACCACCCAGCCGCCGACACCGACCCGAGCCTGATCGCCGGGCTGGCCGGGCCGGCCGCCGAGCCGGCCGCCTGGGAGCGGTTCGCGGCCCGGTACGGCCCCCAGGTGCGGGGGTGGTGCCGGGCCTGGGGGCTCCAGCCGGCCGACGCCGACGACGTCACCCAGGACGTGATGGTCGAGGTGGCCCGGCAGGTCGGCCGGTACCGCCGGCAGCGGGTCGGGAGCTTCCGGCGGTGGCTCCGGACGGTCGCCCGGGGGGCGTACAGCGACTACGTGGCGGCCGCCCGGCGGCAGGCCCGGGCCGCGGCCGCCCCACTTCTGGCCCCGGCGGCGGCCGACGACCTGCTCGCCCGGCTCGAGCACGAGTACGACCTGGAGCTGGCCGAGCGGGCGATGGCCCGGGTCCGCGAGCGGGTGGCCGACAGCACCTGGACGATGTTCGACCGGACCGCACTGGGCGGGGAGACGGGGGCGGCGGTGGCCGCCGAACTTGGGGTCGTCGTCGGGTCGGTGTACGCCGCCCGGAGCAAGGTCCAGCGGCTGATCCGCGAAGAGGTCGCCCGGCTCGACGCCGGGGGGTGATGCCCGAGACCCCACCCCCTAACCCCCTCCCCCGCGGGGGGAGGGGGGACGGAGGAAGACAGACACCCACTCCCCGCCGGGCGAACCACGGCTTGGGGCTTCCTCCCCCTCTCCCCGCGGGGGAGGGGGCGGGGGGTGGGGTCCAGTTTTCGTCCCGCCCGCACGGGTCGCCCGCCATGATCCGACACCCCGCCCCGGCCCGCCCTGCGGCCGCCGTCGCCCCCTGCCCGTCCGACGCCGACCTGGCCGGGTGGCTGGCCGGGTCGTTCCCGCCTGGGGCCGCCGACCACCTCACCGACTGCCCCGGCTGCCGGTCCCGGGCGGACGCCATGGCCGACGCCGACCCGGTACTCGGGCGCGCACGGGAGGCCCTCGACCGGACCCCGGTGACCGCGCCCGGCGGGTGGGCCGGTCTCGTCAGGCCGACCGCCCCGGCGGTCCCCCCGGACATCCCCGGGCTCGACGGGGCCGAGTTCGTCGGCCGGGGCGGGATGGGGGTGGTGTACCGGGCGTGGCAGGCGCGGCTCGGCCGGCCGGTGGCCGTCAAGGTCATGTCCCCGTGGCTCCTGGCCGACCCCGACCACCGGGCCCGGTTCGCCCACGAGGCGGCCGCCCTCGGCCGGCTCAACCACCCGAACGTGGTGGCCGTGTACGACCACGGGGGGGCGGCCGGCCAGCCTTACCTGGTCCTCGAGTGGGTGCCGGGGAGCCTGGCCGGGCGGCTGCGGGCCGGGCCGCTCCCGCCGCGGGCGGCCGTCGGGCTGGTCCGCGACGCCG
>JAIEQO010001100.1 GCA_019747655.1 Gemmataceae bacterium
CCCGACGCGGGAGCGTCGGGAACCTTGAGAGAGGACCGCCCGTGGCCCAGACCTACCACAAGCTCCTCTACCACCTCGTCTTCAGCACCAAGTACCGGGCCCCGCTGATTGAGCCCGACTGGCGACCCGACCTGCACGCCTTCATCGGCGGCATCGTCCGCGAGCGGCGGGGCGAGTTGCTGGCCGCCGGCGGCATCCCCGACCACATCCACCTGCTCGTCCGGCTGGCGGCCGACCGGGCGGTGTCCGACGTGGTCCGCGACATCAAGTCGGTGTCGTCCGGCTGGCGGCACGAGGGCGGCGACATGGGGTTCGCCTGGCAGGGCGGGTACGGGGCGTTCACGGTCAGCCCGTCGGTCGTCCCGGACGTGATCGTTTACATCGACCGCCAGGAAGAACACCACCGGAAGCGAGACTTCCAGGACGAGTTCCGGGCGCTGTTCGTGAAGCACGGGATCGAGTACGACGAACGCTACCTCTGGGATTGACCGCCACCCATGCTCACCGGCAAGCTCGTCCGCGTCCGGCACGCCCGGAACCAGCTCGTCCCCCTCTACCTCGACCCGGCCGACAAGGGCTGGCTCGGGGTGATCGAGCAACTGTTGTTCGCGTTCCGCGGCTCCCCCGGCCGGACCCGCGGCGAGGTGCTGGAGGACCTGGCCGACCTCGTCGGCGAGGGGCCGCGGTCGCTCGTCCACCGCGGGCTACTCGACCTGCTCGAAGACCGGTGCGAGTTCGAGGTGACGGCCGACCACCCGCCGGACGAACTCCGCGACCGCGTCTTCCGGGCGGCCGTCGAGGCCCGGGCCGAGGCCGCCGTGGCGGGCAAGCCGTTCGACCGGGCCGCGGTGGTCGGCGGGGTGGCGGCCGAGCTGAAGCTGGCCCCGGAGCAGGTCGAGCAGGGGCTGTTCGCCGACCTCAAGGACGAGCGGCGGGTCCTCCAGTTCAAGGACACCACCCCCGAGTGGCTGCTGAACCGGTACAACGTCGCCCTGGCCCAGGCGATCCTACTCCGGTCGGCGGCGATGGAGGTGCGGGTGTGGGGCGAGACGCCGGCCCGGTTCCGGCAGCTCTTCCGGCAGGTCAAGTTCCATAAGCTCATCGGCACCATCCACCAGTCCGCGGGCGAGTCGTACACGCTGAAGCTGGACGGCCCGTTGTCGCTCTTCTCGTCCACCAACAAGTACGGGCTGCAACTGGCCCAGTTCCTGCCCACCCTGCTGCACTGCAAGGCGTTCGACCTCCGGGCCAGCGTCCGCTGGGGCACCGAACGCAAGGAGAAGCTGTTCCAGCTCTCGGCCTCGGACGGCTTGCGGTCTCATCTACCCGACTTCGGCGTCTACACCCCGCCCGAGCTGCAACAGTTCGCCGAGAGCTTCGCCGCGAAGGTGAAGGGGTGGACGATCGCCGACGACCCGCACCCGGTCCCCCTGCCCGACGGCGTCTGGGTGCCGGACTTCACGCTGACCCACCCGGCCAGCGGCAAGCAGGTGTTCGTGGAGATCTTCGGCTTTTGGCGGAAGACCGACATCGAGCAAGTCGTGCGGCGGCTGCGGAAGCAGATGGCCGGGCGGTTCGTCCTGTGCGTCGGCGAGCAGATGCGGGCCGACGAGCCGGCCGACGACGACTTCGGCAACGGCGTCTACCGGTACAAGCGGACGCCGATCCCGGACGAGGTGGCCAAGCTGGCGGCCGTCGTCGCCGGGGTGTAGCGGTCCGTTGCGGCGGGGTCGTCCGGTGTTGGAGTCCCGGCTTCAGCCGGTCATCCGCCGCCCGCCCGGCTGAAGCCGGGACTCCAACGAATCCACCCTCC
Source organism: Gemmataceae bacterium (assembly GCA_019747655.1). Classification (GTDB taxonomy): domain Bacteria; phylum Planctomycetota; class Planctomycetia; order Gemmatales; family Gemmataceae; genus Urbifossiella. Next base: position 1,814 of record JAIEQO010001100.1, read on the forward strand.
GGCAACGGGCCACTGGCAGACGGTCCGCCGGTCGGGTAGGATCGGCTCCGTTCCCACTCCTCGGAGCCTCTCCATGACCCAACCCACCCGCCGCACCTTCCTCGCCGCCTCGGCCGGGGCCGCCGCGTTCGGCGTTCCCGCGGCCAACGCCCTCGGGGCGAACGAGAAACTGACCGTCGGGCTGATCGGCTGCGGGAACCGCGGCCGGACCATCTCGATCGAGGCCGCGAAGGCCGGGTGCGAGATCGTCGCCGCCAGCGACATCGCCAAGTTCCGCCACGAGTACGTCCAGGAGCAGTACGCCAAGGCCGGGGTCGCCGCCAAGCCGACCTTCTACGACGACTACCGCAAGGTGCTCGACCACCCCGGGCTGGACGCGGTCATCATCGCCACCCCGGACCACCACCACAAGGAGCAGTTCCTGGCGGCGATGGCCGCCGGCAAGCACGCCTACATCGAGAAGCCGCTCAGCCACTCGATCGCCGAGGGCAAGGAGATGGTGGCGGCCGTCCGCAGTGCGAAGAAGATCGTCCAGGTCGGCAACCAGCGGCACAGCGGCGACCACTGGAAGCGGTGCCGGGACGTGATCCAGTCGTCCGACT
>JAIEQO010000322.1 GCA_019747655.1 Gemmataceae bacterium
CGGCCGGCCCCGGGGGGGCCGGCGGGGGGAGCGGCGGGTCCCGCAACGCCAGAACGACCGGGGGCGGGGGGGCCGGGATGGGCGGGGCGGTGTTCGACCAGGGCGGGACGGTGGCCGTGGTCAACAGCACCGTCGCCGGGAACACCGCCCGGGGCGGCGACGGGGGGGGCCTCCTGCCCCTCGGCTACGTCGGCGGCCGTGGCGGCGGGTTCGGCGGCGGGGTGTTCAACCTGAACGGCACCGTCACCCTCACCCAGGCCACCTTCGCCGGGAACGCCGCGGCGAACGGGGCCGGCCCCGGCTCGGTCGCCTCGGCCGGGGCCGACCTGGCCAACTGGGCCTACGACGTGGGGGCCGTCACCGCGAAGCAGACCGCCACCGTTTCCGTCGCCAACAGCGTCCTCGGCAGCGGCGGCAGCACGGTGTCGAACGTCCAGTCGGCCGGCACGGCGACGGTCGACGCCCCCGGCCCGAACCTCGTGGCCGGGACGGTGGACAACTCCGGCGGGGCGGCCGTGACCGGGGTCGCGGTGACGACCGCCGACCCGAAGCTCGGCCCGCTCCAGGACAACGGCGGCCCGACCCGGACGCTGGCCCCGCTCCCGGGCAGCCCGGTCGTCGACGCCGCCGACCCGGCGGCCGCAGCCGCCCTGCTGACCGACCAGCGGGGGGCCGGGTTCGCCCGGGTGGTGGGCGCCCGGCCCGACCTCGGGGCGCTCGAGGACGAGTCGTCCCCGACCAACCCGGTCCTCCGCCCGTTCTCCCTCCCCGGCGGGGTGCAGGGGGTGGCGTACACGGCGGGCGTGGCCGTCGCCGGGCCGGCCGGCCCGTACACGTTCGCCGTCACCGCCGGGGCCCTGCCGCCCGGGCTGACCCTGGCCGCGTCCGCTACCGACGACCGTGCCGCCACCCTGTCCGGCACCCCCACGGGGTCCGGGTCGTTCTCGTTCCTCCTGGCCGCCACCGGCCCGAACGGGGAGGCGGCGAGCCGGACGTACACCCTCTTCATGGACGACGGCCCCCCGGCCGTGGCCGGCATCGCCCTCGCGGGGCCGAACCCGACGAACGCCGGGAGCGTCGCCTACACCGTCACCTTCAGCGAGCCGGTGACGGGGGTCGACAAGGCGGACTTCGCCGTGTTCGGCTTCCCCCTGACCGGGTCGGCCGTGACCGGGGTGGACGGGGGCGGCGCGACGTACACCGTGACGGTGGCCACCGGCACCCTGCCCGGGACCGCGAGCGGAACGCTCCGGCTGGACGTGGTCGACGACGACACGATCCTCGACGCGGACGGCAGCAAGCTGGGCGGGCCGGGGGCGGGGAACGGCACCTACCGGGCCGGCCCGGTGTACACGATCGACCGGACGGCCCCGAAGGTGAAGGGGATCACCCGGCTCGACCCAAGCCCGACGAACCGGGACGTGGTCCGGTTCCGGGTCGAGTTCACCGAGCCGGTGGTGGCCGCCGACTTCGACCCGGCCGACTTCGCCCTCGTCCCCGGCGGGGGGGTGACGTACACCGCGGTCGCCGTCGCCCCGGGCGGGACGGACCCGGCCGTCACCACCTTCGACGTGACCGTCTCCGGGCTGGCCGGGGACGGGACGCTGGGCCTGAGCGTCTTCGGGGCGACGGCGACGGTCGCCGACCCGGCCGGGAACGCCCTGGCGGGTTCGTTCATCGGCCCGGTGTACGCGGTCGACCGGACCGCCCCGGCCGTCGCCGTGACGGCCCCGGCCGGGCCGTTCGACGGGCAGCCGGTGCCGTTCGCGGTCGTCTTCAGCGAGCCGGTCTCCGGGTTCGGGGCCGCCGACGTGGTGCTGCGCGGGACGGCCGGCGGGCTGGCCCGGGGGGTCGTGACCGTCGCCAACCCGTCCGGCGACAAGCGGCGGTACGAGGCGGCCGTGAGCGGCCTGACCGCCGGCGGGACGGTGGAGCTGGCGGTCGTGGCCGGGGCGGCGACGGACGCCGCCGGGAACGCCAGCCTGGCGGGCCCCGGGGCGACGGCCGCGGTGGTGCTGACCCCGCGGGTGGCCGGGATCACCCTCCTCAACCACGAGGTGACGAACGCCGGGGAGGTGCGGTTCGCCGTCGCCTTCACCCTGCCGGTGACGGGGGTGGACGCGGCCGACTTCCGGCTCGCCGGGGCCGGCGTGACCGGGGCGTCCGTGACCGGCGTGACCGGCAAGGGGACCCAGTACGTCGTGACGGTGGGCACCGGGACCGGGGACGGCACCCTCCGGCTCGACGTGGCCGACGACGACACCGTCCGCGAGGGCGGGGGGACGCCGCTGGGCGGGGTCGGGCTCGGGGACGGGTCGTACAAGCTCGGCCCGGCGTACACCCTCGACCGGACCGCCCCGGCGGTGGCCGTCGGCCGGCCGGCGCCCGCCCGGACCCGGGCCGGCCCGGCGTCGTTCGCG
>JAIEQO010000841.1 GCA_019747655.1 Gemmataceae bacterium
CGGTCGGCCGGGCGGTAGACGCCGTAGAAGATGGTGAAGTACTTGCCGTCCTGCCGGTCCATCTGGAACACGTCGTTGAGCCGTGTGAGGACTTGGCCGGGGTCGCGGGGGTCGGCGTTCGGGAGCGACCGGGCGGCTAACAGGTTCGCCACCGACACCGCCAGCAGGGCCGAACCGACCCCGTGGCCGCTGACGTCGAGCAGGTAGACGGCCAGGTGTTTCTTGTCGAGCCACAGGTAGCCGAACATGTCGCCGGCGAGCTGGGTGGACGGGACGAACCGCCAGGTGACCGTGACCGGCCCGGACGTGACCTCCGGCGGCAGGAGCGACCGGACGTACCGGGCCGCCTGGTTCACCTCGGCCGCGAGGTGCTTCTGGCTCTCGGCGAGTTTGCGGTAGGCGTCGTTCCGCTCTAGTAGGGCGATGTACCCCTTCGAGTGGTAGCGGACCCGGGCGACGACTTCGAGCTTGTCCGGCAGCTTGACCAGATAATCGTTGGCCCCGAGGGCGAAGGCGGCGGCCTTCACCGCCGGCTCGTACTTGCTGGAGAGGACGACCAGCGGCGTCTCCCGGGTGGCCGGGTTGGCCCGGAAGAACTTGACGAGCAAGAGCCCATCGATGTCCGGCATGACGAGGTCTTGGAGGATGACCGTCGGCCGGAACTCGGCCGCGGCGTCGAGGGCGGCGGCCGGGTCCGGGCAGAAGCGGAAGCCGACATCCGGCTCGCCGGCCAGCATCTGCCGGACCGTCTCGCCGACGAGCGGCTGGTCGTCCACCAGGAGGACGCGGATCGGGGCGTCGGCCGGGGTCATGGGAGTATTTCAGCACCGTAAGATGGTGAAGTGAAGGGGGCCCGGCGGGTTGTTCGGGAAAAGCCGATGGACGTGGGCCGGAGAATCGTACCACGGGCCGAATGGGAGGCCGCCCGGGAGGCGTACCGCGCCCGGGTCCGGCCGTGGGCCGACGACCGCACCCGCCGGATGAGCCGGGGGCAAAAGCACCCGGTCCATGACTTTCTGTTCGAGTACTACTCCTTCCGCCCGGCCCACCTGATGCGCTGGACGCCCGGGGCCGAGGTCATACTGGAGGATGCCACCCCGGCGGATGTCGGCTGGGCGGAGTTCGAGCCCGCCGACGGCGGGCTCGTCCTGCAGGCGACGGCGTTCCCGGCCAAGTGGGTCGGCTACCTGCGGTGGGCCGTCGAATACCTGCGCGCGGTGGGCGACCGTGAGCCGTCGTTCGGCTGCCTCGGGCTGCACGAGTGGGCGATGGTCTACCGCGACTCCCTCGTCCGGCACCCGTATGTGCCGCTCCGGTTGAGCCGGGCCGAGACGGACGCGGTGGTCGAGGCCCAGCCGCTCCGCTGCACCCACTACGACGCCTTCCGGTTCTTCACGGCGGATGCCGTCCCGCGGAACCGGCTCGAACTCTCTCGGCCGACGACGGTTGAGAACGACCAGCCGGGCTGCATCCACGTCACGATGGACCTGTACAAGTTCGCGTACAAAATTGCCCCGTTCGGGCCGGCCGGGCTGACCGCCGACGCCTTCGAGCTGGCGGCCGCGGCCCGGGCGGTGGACATGCGGGCCAGCCCCTACGATCTGTCCGGGTATGGGTTCCCGCCGATCCCCATCGAGACCCGGGCCGGCCGGGAGGAGTACGTCGAACTCCAGCGCGACCTGTCCGAGCGGTCCGCCCCGATCCGGGACCGCCTCCGCGAGGTGTACGAGGCCCTTCTCGCCGCGACTTCGGGTTGACCAGCCCCCGCCGTTCGCCTAGAAGCCGGCGGATGGCCGCCCCGACGCACACCCCCGAAGCTCCGCCGGCCCGGCTCGCCCCCCGCGCCCGCCGGGTCGAGGTGGTTGTCGCCGCGCTGCGGTACGAACGTCGGCGGCCCTCGGCGGCGACCGCGGCCGGCCTCCTGATTGCCGGCTGGGTCGGCCTGAACCTCGCCTACCTCATCTCCGATTGCCCGCTCGACCTGTCGCCGGACGAGGCCCACTACTGGCACTGGTCCCGGCACCTGGACTGGAGCTACTACAGCAAGGGGCCGTTGGTCGCCTGGCTGATCCGCGGCAGTTGCGAGCTGTTCGGCCCGACAGCCTTCGCCGTCCGGCTGCCGGCCGTGCTGTCGAGCGCGGCGCTCCTGGCAGGGCTGTACCGGCTCGCGGCCGACGCCTTCCGTAGCCCCCGGATCGGGCTCGCGACGGTGGCCCTGGCGATGACCCTGCCGGCGGTCTCGGCCGGGGCGGTCGTCATGACCATCGATCCGCCGTTCCTGGCATGCTGGTGCTGGGCGGTGGTGGGGGTAAGCCGGGCGGTTCGGGAGGGCGAGGCTCCCGCCGAGCCGCGTTAGAGACACCGACACGGCGGGGTCCTCGCCCACCCGAACAACCGCGGCGGCTGGGGGGGGGAGGCCCGCG
>JAIEQO010001008.1 GCA_019747655.1 Gemmataceae bacterium
GGCAGCCGGCAGGCCGAGCACATCCTGAAGAACTGGGCGGAAATCCGCCGCGGCCGGCGGCTGCGGAAGGTGCTGCCCCTGGCCGTCGCCCGGGCGATGGAGGACTTCCGGGCCGTCGGCACCAACGCCGGGTGAGCCGCGGGTTCCGCCCGGGCCGTAATCCGAGGCCCGGGCGGCCACATTCCCGGCATTTTTGTTCCCCGTCCGGGTGGCCGCCTGTTACCGTGGTCCCATGCCCGGCCGACGCCCGGCCGGGCCGCCCTTCCCGTGGGTCCGCTCATGCCCCGCGCCCGCCTCCTGACCGCCGCGCTGTCATTCGCTGCCCTGCTCGCCGGGGCGGCCCCGGCCCGGGCCGCCCTGCTCGTCGGCAGCAGCGCCACGAACCAGGTGCTGTCCTACGACGAGACGACCGGGGCGTTCCTCGGGGTGTTCGTCGCGGCCGGGAGTGGCGGGCTGGCCGGCCCGCAGGGCCTGGCGTTCGGCCCCGGCGGGGACCTGTTCGTCGCCAGCGGCGGCACCAACCAGGTGCTGCGGTACGACGGGACCACCGGGGCGTTCCTCGGGGTGTTCGCGTCCGGGAACGGGCTCAGCGGCCCGCAGGGGCTGGCGTTCGGCACCGGCGGGGACCTGTTCGTCGCCAGCGACGCGCGCACCGGCATCGGCAGCGGACAGGTGCTGCGGTTCGACGGGACGACCGGGGCGTTCGAGGGGGTGTTCGCGGGGGGGCTGGACACCCCGGAGGGGCTGACGTTCGGCCCGGGCGGGGACCTGTTCGTGGTCAACATGGGCTACGGCACCGTGCTCCGGTACGACGGGGCCACCGGGGCGTACGAAGGCATCTTCGCGGGGGCCCCGGGGCTGGAGTTCCTGTCCGGGTTGACGTTCCTGCCGGGCGGGGACTTGCTCGTCACCGACCGGCTCAACTCCCGGGTCGACCGGTTCAACGCGGCCGGCGACTTCGAGGGTTACTTCTTCACCGGCTCCGGCGGGGGGCTGTTCGATCCGCGGGGGGTGGTGGTCGGCCCGAACGGGAACGTGTTCATCGCCAGCGCCGGCACCGGCCAGGTGCTGCGGTACGACGCGGCGACCGGGGCGTTCCTCGGTGTGGCCGCGTCCGGCGGGGGGCTGGACGGCCCGATCGGGCTGGCGTTCACCCCGGCGGCCGCGGTGCCGGAACCTGCGTCGGTGGCCCTACTGGGGCTCGGGGCGGCCGGCCTGGCCGTTCGGCGGCTCCGCCACGGCCGAGCCCACGTCGGGTAGGTCCCCTCCCCCCCTCTTTTTTCGCGGCCGTCATCCACAACCCCTGGCCGGGTCGGAAATCCCGACCCGGCCAGGGGTTGCGGTCCGTCTGGTCGGTATCGTTCCCCCCGACCATACCGTCATGCTCGGCCACGGAACGAGTCGCAACCTCCTCTGCACACGGCACTTGAGTTCCCACCCCACCGTGACAGGATACCGCCACGGTCGAGCCGCCGGCGGGCCGGATCGGGACAGAGGCGTACCGGGATTGTCCATCTAGCTGAGACATGAATTGGTTCCGAGTGGAGGTTTGACCGACGACGTGCGGCGAACCGGCCAAGCAGTCGGGACACCGAAGTCTACTCTGTAGTGTACCGATGTCAAGTAAATTAGCCCGGTCGAGACGGTTTTCCCGCGCGGGCCGTTGCGGGGCGTGGTCGGGGGTGATACCTTCGAGACCGTTCCGACGGCAGAAGGAGAATCCGATGACGCGCCTTTGTCTACCGGGGGTGGTTGTGGCCGCGGTACTGTGTGGGCCGGCGGTCGGGCGGGCCGACGAGCTGGCCGACCTGCGGAAGAAGGTGGAGCGGCTGGAGGCGGAGAACGAAGCCCTGAAGGACCAGCTCGTCAAGCTCAAGAAGGAGCTGGCCGAGGCCCGCGGGAAGCCGGCCGGCGGGGCCGCCAAGACGCTGTCCGACCGGTTGGCGGAGGGGGCGGTCCTGAAGGGCGACGCCGCGATCACGAACATGGGCAAGGACAACTTCTCGGGCAAGGCCACCCTGACCATCAACGAGCGGAAGGACAACACCTTCAAGGCGACGTTCCGGTCGGTCGCCGAGGGCAAGCCCGACTTCGAGCACGAGGTGACCGGGACCATCACCGGGACCAACGTGGCCATGAAGTCGGTCAGCCCCCCGAACCCGTTCACCCTGAACGGGTCGTACCGGGACGACTACCTGTCCCTCCAGTTCACCGGCCCGATCACCAAGGCGAAGGTGAAACTGAAGGTCGAGTAACGGCGGCCGGGCTCACCTATTGCGGGGCGTGGTGAGAGCGTTAGCATGGCGCCGCGGGCCGGGTCGGGCGGACTACCGGCCGGGTCGGGGGGCAGGCCATGGTGCGGCTCGCGGCGGCCGGGGCGGCGGTCGGCCTGGTCCTCTCCGGCGCCGCTACCGCCCCCGTCG
>JAIEQO010000998.1 GCA_019747655.1 Gemmataceae bacterium
CGGCCCAGAACAGGTACGCCGACCCGGCCCCGCACCCCGCCCCGTAGGCCCCGGCCGCGGCGGCCACGACCGCGTCCCGGTGCCTGTTGTCGGTCAGCCCGGCCAGGGCGGCCGACCGCCGGCCGGCGTACTCCGCGTCGGTCAGCCGGTCGCGGGCGGCCCGGATGTCGTCCAGCCGGTCGACCGCCTCGGCCTTGACGAGGCCGTGGGTGATCGGCGGCCAAACCAACCCGAGCAGCCGGTCGGCGGGTCGGCGGTCGTCGGCCATCGGCTCACCCCCCGCCCCCCGCCCCGCCCGGGGGGTCGCCTTCGCTCGGTTGCGGGCGGAGGCACTTGTTGACCGCCTCCAGCAGCCGCTCCATGGCGAACGGCTTGCGGATGTAGTCGATCACCCCGAGGTACTCGGCGTAGGCCTTGTGCCGGCTCCCCTCGTTGGCGGTGATCATGATGATCGGCGGGGCGTCGGCCTTCCCCCGGAAGTGTTCGAGGACGGGGTAGCCGCCCATCCGCGGCATCATCATGTCCAGGATCACCAGGTCCGGCCGGCGGTCGTAGATGACCTGCTTCCCCTGGTGCCCGTCGTGGGCCTGCACCACCTTGTACCCCTGCCGCTCCAGCACGGCCCGCAGACCGTCCACGAGTTCCCGGTCGTCGTCCACCACCAAGATCGTCTGCTGCTCGGCCATGACCGGTCCTCGGGACCCACCGGGCGGATTCACCCCACAACCTACCAGCCGCCGGGGCCCGGAACAAGCGGCCGGGGGCCGGCTCGCCCCGCCCGACGGGGTGTGATCCGCCCAACCTCATGCCCCGCCCGACCTACCGGCCTTTCCCCGGCTTCCCGGAACCGTTACAACGGGTGGATGCTTCCAACCGGTATCGGCCGGCCCGGCCGTCCGACGCCACGGAGTACCGGCGAGATGACGGCCCGGTTCACGGTCCTGGCCAGCGGCAGCAGCGGGAATGCCACCCTGTTGCAGGTCAACGGGTTCGGGCTGCTCATCGACTGCGGGCTCCACGCCCGGTTCCTCGGGGCCCGGCTGGCCGCCGTCGGGGCGTCCTGGAAGTCGGTCCACGCCGTCATCCTGACCCACACCCACGGCGACCACTGGCGGGACACGACGCTGGCCCAGCTCCGGGCCGAGAACATCCCGCTCTACGCCCACCCGGCCCAACTGAACCACCTGGCGACCGCCGGGCCGTCGTTCGACCCCCTCCACCGGGCCGACCTGACCCGCACCTACGCCGACGGCCAGCCGCTCGAACTCACGCCGGGCCTCGTCTGCCGGCCGGTCCGGGTGTCCCACGACTCCGACCCAACGTTTGCCTTCCGGTTCGACTACCACGACGGCGGGGACGGCCCGGCCTGGGCCGTCGGCCACGCCTCCGACCTGGGCTGTGCCTCCGAGGAACTGGTCGACCTCTTCGCCGGGGTGGACGTGCTGGCCGTCGAGTACAACCACTGCGAGCGGATGGAGCGGGCCAGCAGCCGGCCGGCGTTCCTGGTCGAGCGGGTCTTGAGCGACGAGGGGCACCTGTCGAACCGGCAGGCGGCCGACCTGACCCGGGCCGTGGCCGCCCGGTCCGGGCCGGGGTTCCCGTCGCACCTCGTCCAGCTCCACCTCAGCCGGGACTGCAACCACCCGTTCCTGGCCGAGTCGGCCGGCCGGAACGCCCTGGCCGAGTTCAACCCGTCGGCCGTGGTCATCACCGCCCGGCAGGACGTGCCGGCCCGGGGCGTGACCCTGACCCGCCGGCCGGACGCCGCCCGTCGGGCCGAGCCGCAGTCGATCCCGTTCGCCGCGCCGGCCTTCGCCCCGTCCGCTTTTCGGACCCAGCCGCAACCGGTCCTGCCGGGGTTCGAGGTCGCTTGAGGGGTGCCCGCGGACGCCGTCCGTGGGCTTGGTAAGTTGTGACGGTGATAGCGGGTCTCCCTCGCTCACTCCGGCGTCGGATCATCTCTTCCGCGGGACCGGTCCCCCCGGTTCACCCGAAACAACCCTCCGAGCAGTCACGCCCGGACCCGGCAGCGGGTCCGGTCCGCACGGAGGCGGCGACATGAAGCGGCTCGCGGTTCTCGCCCTGACGGCCGGGGTCGGCCTGCCGGCCACGGCCGCCGACCCCATCCCCCTGCCGGCCCCGACCGCCCTGGCGCCGACCACGCCGATGGTCCCGTCCCCCTTCGCCGGGCCGACCACCGTGGCCACGGCGGCCCCGCGGGCGGACGGCCGTTCCGAGGCCGGCGGGGTGCGGGCTCGGCTGTCCGGGCTGTTCCGGCGGGCGCCGGAGGCCGAGGTGTACGACCCGTACCCGGCCAAGAAGGCGTGGTGTACCGACTGCGCCCCGGCCGCCCGGCACCCGCTCCCGCCCCTGCCGGCCGGGGTCGACATGGGGGCTTACGGCGTCCGCCCGGCGGTGGCCACC
>JAIEQO010000932.1 GCA_019747655.1 Gemmataceae bacterium
GTTGGTCCGGGCGAACCGCGACCGTGAGGGAGCGGGTGGGGCCTCGCCACCCGCGCCCTCACGGTCGCGGTTCGCCCGGAACTTGACGACCTTCGGACTTACCGCCGGCCGCCGGTCAGCCCGAGGGAGAAGCTGAACATCTGGGTGTTGTCGTTCGGGTTCTTGTTCAGCGGGAAGGCGAAGTCCAGGGCCAGCGGGACCGGCCCGAGGGCCGGGACGCTGATCCGGAACCCGAACCCGGCGGCCACCCGGTAGTCCCGGATGCTGACGTCCGACTCGACCGTCCCGTGGTCGAGGAAGGTGACGAAGTACAGCTTGTCGTTCTGGAGGATGGGAATCTGGTACTCGAGGGTGTTCAGGAAGGCGAACGTGCCGCCGGTCTTGAGCTGGTTCTCGGTCGGCCCGACCCCGCGGAAGCTGAACCCCCGGAGGCTGCCGAACCCGCCGGCGTAGAACCGCTCGAACACCGGGGCGTCGGCCCCGGCCACCTGGAGCGACGACCGGACGGCCAGGACGTGCTTGCCGCTCCCGTCCTCCCGCTGGAGGTACTCGGACGAGAAGAACTTGGTGAAGTCGGCCGACCCGATCGGGAAGGTGTAACTGCCGAGCACCTGCTCGAACCCGAGGTCCAGGACGCTGCCGCTCGTGGGCACCAGGAACGAGTCCCGGGTGTCCCGGGTCAGCCCGGCCCGCAGCCCCAGGAGGAAGTGGCTGCCCACGTCCTCGCTGATCGACGCCGGGGCGTACCACGGGACGTTCTTCACGTTCACCCCCTCGACCCGGGTGGTGAACGACGCCCGCCAGATCGGGTCGAGCCGGCGGTCGATGGTCAGCCGGTCGCCGACCCGCCGCTCGTCGTACTCGGCGAAGTTCCGGGTGAAGTAGTAGATCGAGTTGGCCAGCCCGAACGGGGTGTCGAACAGGTACGGCTCGCGGAAGGTGGCCGAGTACGACTGGAACTGGGTCCCCGGCTGGGCGACGAGCTGCAGCTCCTGGCCGGCCCCGCGGAACGCCCGGCCGGTCCGGAAGTCGTCCCAACTGGTCGGGAACCGGAACAGGTCGAAGTTCCGCTCGTGCAGGGTGATGTTCCCGTTCAGCCCGGCGTTCGAGTTCACCGACCCGCCGATCATGAAGTTCCCGGTCCGGGTCTCGTTCACCCGGATCAGCACGTCCGTGAAGTCGCTGTCCAGGTCCTTCGGCAGCGGCTCGACGACCGGCGGGTCGTTCGGGTCGAAGATGCCGAGCCGGGCCAGCCGGATGCGGGCGTCCTCCAGCCGCGGGTACTGGAGGATTTGGCCGGGGAAGATTTGCGCCTGGTTCAGGATCACCCGGTCCTGGGTGACGGTGTTCCCCTCGATGATGACCCGGCCGACCCGGTCCGGCCGGCCGGCGTCCCCCCGGACCTGGTAGTGGACCCGGGCCGACCCGGGCTGGTCCGGGACCTCGTAGAGGGCCTGCTCGACCCCGACCCGGTGGCCCCGCTCCCCGTACCCGTGCTCGATCCGCTTCATGTCGGCCTTGGCCTTCCACCCGTCGTACCGCTTGCCGGCGGCCAGGTCGGTCCAGCCCATGAGCTGGTCGGTCGGCAGGGTCTTGTTCCCGTCCACCTGGACCCCGGCCACCTGGTAGACCGGTCCTTCCTCGACGTGGTAGACGACCGTGACGTAGGCCGGGTTGGCGGCCGGGACGACCTCCGGGGTGATCTTCACGGCCAGGTGGCCGAGCCCGTGGTAGTACTCGGTCAGCTTCTTCAGGTCGGCGTCGACCGACATCGGGTTGTACCGCCCGCCGAACACCCCGAGGAACTCGGCCTTGGTGACGAGCTGGGTCTTGAGCCGGCCGGTGGCGGCGTGCCGGTTCCCCCGGAACTCGACCCCGTCGACCTTGACCTTCGGCCCCTCGACGACCCGGTACACCACCCGGCTGTCGGTCGGGTTGCCGCCCTCGACCAGCTCGACGGTGGCGTAGGCTCGGCCGTCGTCCAGGTACTCGCGGAGGATGGCCTGGCGGCCCAGCTCGCTGGCCATCGGGTTCATCGGCTCGCCGCGGCGGAGGCCGGTCAGGGTCCGCAGCTTGTCCTGGCTGAGGTGGTCGGCCCCGAGGTAGTGGATCTGCTGGATGGTGCCGGTCAGCTCGGAGACGGTGACGAACACGGTGACGGTCCCGGCCGGGTCGAGCCGGGTCCGGACCTCGACCCCGCCGGGGACGAACCATTTCGTGGCCAGCAGCCGGCGGACGTCCTCCTGGGCGACCGCCTCGTCGTACACCTTGCCCGGGCCGGTGTGCATGACGGCGACGATCTGCTCGGGCCGGCGGGCCTTGTAGTTGAGCGGGACGACGTCGGCCACCACCCGCCCGACCGGGGTGTCGGCGGCGGGGGCGTGGCCGGCCGCGGCGAGCAGGGCCGCGGCCGCCAGGACGGCGGCTCG
>JAIEQO010000582.1 GCA_019747655.1 Gemmataceae bacterium
CGCCGGGCACGCCCGCCGCGGCCGACCCGGCCAAGCCCGCGGCCCGGCCGCCCTTGCCCCCGGCCGTCGTCCCCGAGGACCCGGAGCCGGGGGCGGTCTACCTGTCCGACCTGCCCGAGGCCGGGGTGGTCAAGGGGACGTGGCCGCTCGGCAAGGAGGGCGACACCGGCGAGCCGCTCGTCGGCCCGATCCGGGTGGCCGGCCGGTTCTCGCCGCGGGGGCTCGGCCTGCACCCGCCGCCCGCCCCCGGGTACGCGGCCGTCAGTTACAAGCTCGGCAAGGCGGCCGTGCGGCTCAAGGCCGGGGTCGCCCTGAACGACACGGCCTTCGCCCTGCTCACCGGGCCGGTGTTCGAGGTGTGGGGCGACGGGAAGCGGCTGTGGCAGTCCCCGCCGGTCGAGGAGCGGGGGAAGCCGGTCCCGTGCCGGGTCGACCTGACCGGGGTGGACGTGCTGGAGCTGCGGGTGACCACCGGCCGCCACTTCGGCGTCCACGCCGTCTGGCTTGACCCGCGGCTGATCCCGGCCGACCGGTAGCCGCCCGGGCCGGTTGCGGCCGCCGCCCGCCCCCGGTACAGTCGGGGCATGGCGGACCCGTTCCCGGCCGTGTACGCCGAACTCCGCCGGCTGGCCGCCGCCAAGCTGGCCGGGGAGCCGGCCGGCCACACCCTTGACGCGACGGCCCTGGTCCACGAGGCGTACCTCCGGCTGGGGGACGGGTCGTTCGGGTCCCGGTCGGGCTTCTTCCGGGCGGCCGCCGAGAGCATGCGGCGCATCCTGGTCGACCACGCCCGGGCCAAGCGGGCCGGCAAGCGGGGCGGCGGGCGGCACCGGGTCGACCTGCCGGACGTGGCCGGGGCCGACCCGGACGCCGACCTGCTGGCCCTGGACGAGGCCCTCGGCGACCTCGACCGCCACGACCCGACGGCCGCCGCCTTGGTCAAGCTGCGGTACTTCTCCGGCTTCTCGCACGCCGACGCGGCCGGGCTGCTCGGGCTCTCCCGCCGGCAGGCCGACGGCCTCTGGGCGGTCGCCCGGGCGTGGCTCTTCCGGCGGCTGCGGGGGTGATTCGGGCTGCCCCCCTCCCCCCCTGTTTTTTTCACCGACCACCACCGTCGCGGCAAACCCTGGTATTTCCAGGGTACGAACCCCATTCGGCACTTCGGGAACGACGCCGAGGCGGTCACGGTCGGCCTGTTTTTCTGTCGTAACCCGTTGACGCTTCATGGCTTCGGCCCTCAGCCACCGATGCCGTATCCGGTCACGGTCGGCCGGCTTCCACCTCGCGGGGCCAACCGCTCGACCACCTCATATTATACTATACTAATTACCAGTAAACCAACCCGGTTGTGGCCGCCGGCGGTGCGGTGCAACATTTTCCCGGATTTCGCGTGCAACCCGGCCGCGGTTCGCGCCAAGTGGGGTGACGCGACCCCGCCCCCCGACCCCGGGTGCCGTAATGGCCGACTGGAACCCCCGCGCCAACGAGCTGTTCCTCCGGGCCATCCTGGCCCCCGACCCGGCCGCCCGGGCGGCCCTGCTCGACCGCGAGTGCCGCGGCGATGCCGACCTCCGGCGGGCCGTCGAGGCCCTGCTGGCCGCCCACATGGCCGCCGGCAGCTTCCTGGCCGACCCCTACCCGGCCGCCGTTCCGCCCCCGCCCCGTGGGGGGGACGGGCCCGACCGGACGGCCGACCTCCCGCCCGACGCGACCGCCGACCTGCCGCCGGACCGGACCGGGACCTATCCCGGCGGCACCACTACCGCCCCGCTCCCACCCCCGCAGGATGTGGCCGGGGCGGTGGTCGCCGGCCGGTACAAGCTCCGCGAACAGATCGGCGAGGGCGGGATGGGGACCGTCTGGGTGGCCGACCAGACGGAGCCGGTCAAGCGGCGGGTGGCGGTCAAGCTGGTCCGGGCCGACCGGGGCCACTCGAAGACGATCCTCGCGCGGTTCGAGGCCGAGCGGCAGGCCATCGCCCTGATGGACCACCCGCACATCGCCAAGCTGCTGGACGCCGGCACCACCGAGACCGGGTCGCCGTTCTTCGTGATGGAGCTGGTCAAGGGCGTCCCGCTGACCGAGTTCTGCGACCAGTACCGGCTCACGGTGCCCGACCGGCTGGCCCTCTTCCAGCAGATTTGCTCGGCGGTCCAGCACGCCCACCAGAAGGGGGTGATCCACCGGGACCTCAAGCCGTCCAACATCCTGGTCGAGAGCCACGACGGCAAGCCGGTCCCGAAGGTCATCGACTTCGGCCTGGCGAAGGCCGTCGGCCCGGTCCCGCTGGCGGACCAGTCCGTCTACACGGCGTTCGGGTCGGTCCTGGGGACGCCCCTGTACATGGCCCCGGAGCAGGCCACCTTCAACGCCGTGGACGTGGACACCCGGGCCGACGTGTACGCCCTCGGGGTCCTCCTCTACGAGCT
>JAIEQO010000544.1 GCA_019747655.1 Gemmataceae bacterium
CCCGCCGGCCGCCGAGGTCGCCGCCGTCGACGCCCACGGCGACCCGCTCCCGCCCGGGGCCGTGGCCCGGCTCGGGACCGTCCGGTTCCGGCTCGGCATGTGGCCGTGGCACGTCGCCGCCTCGCCCGACGGGTCGAAGCTGGCGACGGTCGGCTACCGCCTCGACGCCCCGCAAGTCCTGACCGTCTGGGACGCGACCACCGGCCGTTCCCTGCGGGAGGTGACGCTCCGGTGGGCGGAGGTGACGGCCCTCCACTGGCCCCCCGACGGCCGCGGGCTGGCCCTGTTGAAGACGAACGCCGACCAGTACGCCGTCTGGGAGTTCACCGACGAGCGGGCCGAGCCGCCGCCGGGCAACATGACCGGGGTAAGGACGGTCGCCGACGGGACGTTCGCCGCATCGGCGTTCTCGGCCGACGGCAAATGGCTGTCGGCCGGGCTGCGGGCCGGGAAGGGCGGCCGGGAGACCCGGCTGAAGGTCTGGCCGGTGAAGCCGGGCAGGCCGGTCTGGTTCGCCGACCTCTCCTGGGCGGCCGACCTGCCCGACGGCCTCATCTGGCTGCACTTCACCCCGGACGGCCGGCGGCTGGTCGGCGTCACCGAGGAGCGGAAGGGGGACGGGGGCGACGGGTTCGGCCCGGGTCTGGGGCGGCAGAAGGCCGGGGCCCGCAAGGCGTTCGTCCGGGACGCGGCCACCGGGAAGGAGCTACGGACGTTCCCGCTCCCGGCCGGGGAGTGCCGGGCGTTCGCCCTCCACCCGGACGGGACGACCCTGTCCGCCGGCGGCGACGCCGGCCGGGTCACGGCCTACGACCTGGAAACGGGCAAGCCCGGCCGGACGATCGACGCCTTCCCGCCGGCCGCCGGCGCCGCGGCCCCGCCGCCCGTCGACCTCCTCGCCGTCACCGCGGACGGCGGAACCCTGATCGCCGTCGACCTGATCGCCGGGGTGGCCGCGTTCGACCCGGCGACCGGCCGGGAGCGGTGGCGGCACGCCGACGGCGACGCCCGGCAGGTCATGGCCCTCGCCCTCTTGGCCGACGGCAAGCGGTTCGCGGTCGGCTGTAGCGACGGGGCGGTCGTCCTCGGGGACGTGGCCGCCGGCAAAATCGCCGACGGCCGGCAGGGACACCGGGGGCGGGTCACGGCGGTGGCGACCGACGGCCGGACTGCCGCCACCGGCGGGGCCGACGGCACCCTCCGCCGGTGGGACCTGGCCACCGGCCGCGAGCTGGCCGTCGTCCCGGTCGAGCCGGCCGGGCGGGCCTCGTTCATCGGGCTCGCCTTCCGCCCGGACGGGGGGGCCGTCGTCGGCCCGTGGTGGCTCGGCGGGCGGGGCGAGGTCCGGGTGGTCGACCCGGCGACCGGCCGGGCGGTCCGGGACCTGACCCACCCGCACCGCGACATCAACGAGCTGAGCTTCGGGGCCGGCCGGCCGGCCGACTGGCTGCCGGGCGGGCCGGTGATCCTGGCCGGGCCGGCCGAGCGGGGCAACGGGACGTTCGCCGCGATCCGGGCGATCCGGTACGGCCCGGACGGGACGGCCGTGCGGGAGTACAACCCCGCGGGCGAGGCGGCCGGCGGCTCACTGGCGGCGGTGGCGGCGTCCCCGGACGGCCGGACGGTAGTGGTGGCCGGTGTACTCGGGCGGGGCGGCACCCCGACCGGGGCGGTGGCGGTGTTCGACGCCGAGACCGGCAAGCAACTCCGGGCCGGGACTTCGCCGACCGTGTTCATCGGGGCGGCGTTCACCCCGGACGGCCGGTCGGTCGTTCTCACCGGGTACACGGCCGGGAACAAGCCGGCCCCGGCGGTCGTCGTCTTCGACGCGGCGACCGGGGCGATGGCATCCCCGTTCGAGAACCCGGACCGGAACGAGTACCGGGCCACCCACGCCCCGGCCGTCGCCCCGAACGGGTATCAGGTCGCGGTCGCCGAGTTCGACCGGTCCGTCACCGTGTACGAGCTGGCGACCGGCGTGATCCGCCAGCGGCTCCGCGGCCACCGGAACGACGTGAACCAGCTCGCCTTCACCCCCGACGGCCGGCGGCTGGTGTCGGTCAGCACGGACGGCACCGGGCTCGTTTGGGATGTCGGGCCGCCGGCCCCGGCCGGGCCGGTCGGTACTTCCGACGCCGACCGGCAGAAGCGGTGGGAGGCGCTGGGGTCGGCCGACCCGGCGACCGCCGAGATGGCCCGGGGGGAGTGGGCCGCCGACCCGGCCGGGCTGGTGGCCGTCGCCGAACGGCTCTTGAAGCCGGCCCCGCCGCCGACCGACGCCGAGGTGGACGCCCTGGTCGACCGGCTCGGGGCGGACGAGTTCGCCGACCGGGAGGCGGCGGCCAGGGCCCTCGACCGGTTCGGACCGGACGCCGCCCGGCGGGCGAACGAGCGGCTGCCGGGGGTCGCGTCGCCCGAGGCCCGGCGGCGGCTGGCCGACT
>JAIEQO010000730.1 GCA_019747655.1 Gemmataceae bacterium
CCCGGCCGGGGGGGTGGGGGGGCGGGGCCCCGCGGGCGGGGGGCCCGTGGGCGCGGGGCCCCGCCCCCCCCACAACCCGAGACACGACCGTGTAGCAGGGAGTTGCTTCGGCCGGCGGCGGCGGGCAGAATAGTGCTCGACCCGTCCCACTCGCACAGGATCGCCCGATGCCCGCCACGCCCACCCGCCGGGATGCCCTCCGCGCCGAGCGGCTCGAAGACCGGACCACTCCCGTCTCCTTCGGCCAGCCCACCGGCTACGATGCCGGCGGAGCCGGGATGGGCATCGCCACCGGCGACTTCGACGGTGACGGCCGGCCCGACGCGGTCGTGAGCAGTTCCGGCGGGGTGACGACGTACCTCAACGGCGGCGGGGGGACGATGACGAACGCCACCGACCTCGGTCTCGGCGTCGGGTTCCCGCGGACCGTCCGGGTGGCCGACCTGACCGGGGACGGGAGGCTCGACATCATTGCCGGGGCCGACATGAGCCGGGCGGTGGCGATTTTGCCCGGAAACGGGGACGGGACGTTCCGGGCCCCGGTCGTCGTCGCCATCGGGAGCCCCCGGGAGGTCCAGGGCATCGCCGTCGCCGACTTCGACGGGGACGGCCGACTCGACGTCGCGGCCTCGACCGGGGACGGGGTCACGGTCCTCCTGAACGACGGGTCGGCGGCCGTCCTCGGGGCGGCCCCGGTGGTCTACCCGGTCGGGGTGGACGGGACCGGGCGGGAGCTGGCCGCGGCCGACTTCACCGGCGACGGCCGGCCGGACATCGCCCTGGCCGTGGACGGCCCCGACAACCAGGTGGCCGTCTTCACCAACTCCGGGACCGGGACGTTCGCCGCCGGCCAGACGGTCCCGACCGGGATCGGGTCCGGGCCCCGGACGGTCCTGGCCACGACCGCGGCCGGGGCCCCGCTGGACCTGAACGGGGACGGGCACACCGACCTCGCCGTCGGCTACACCGGGAACGGGTTCGTCGGCCTCCTGCTCGGGAACGGGGACGGGACGTTCCGGCCGCCCAACACCTTCACCACCGGCCACCCGTCGGTCGGGCGGCTGGTCGCCGCGGACGTCGACGGGGACGGACACCTCGACCTCGTACCGGTCGTCGGGGACGGAGGGGCGACGGTCGGCCAACAGCCGGTCCTGCTCGGGGACGGGGCGGGGAACCTCGCCCCCCCGGCGCAGATCACGATCGTGGGCGACACGGACATGGCCGCCGCGGACCTCGACGGGGACGGACTGGTAGACCTCCTGGGGGGCGGCTGGTTCGGGCTCGCGGTATCCCTCAACACCACCCGGACGCTCGCCTCGTTCGGGGTGGCCGCGGCGGCCGCCGCCACCGCCGGCGAGGGGCTGAGCGTGACGGTCACGGCGCGGAATCCGGCCGGGGAGGTCCTGACCGGGTACGCCGGGACGGTCCACTTCACCAGCGACGACCCCGGGGCGGTGTTGCCCGCCGACTATACCTTCGTGCCGAGCGACAACGGCGTCCACGTGTTCACCGGGGCCGTGCTGAAGACGGCCGGAAGCCGGACCGTCACGGCCGCCGGCCCGGGCGGCACGGCGACCGGTACGGCCACCGTCCTGGTGAGCCCGGCCGCGGCCGCCGCGTTCGCCCTCACCGACTACCCCGCCGCCGTCGCGGCCGGCGACCCCAAACACCTCACCGTGACCGCCTACGACGCCTTCGGCAACGTCACCACCGGCTACACCGGGACCGTCCGGTTCACCGCCACCGACCCGCAGGTCACGGCCGGGGCCGGGCTGCCGGCGGATTACACCTTCCAGGCCGCCGACAACGGCCAGCACACGTTCGCGGGCGTGGTGCTGAAGACCGCCGGCACCCGGTCCGTCACCGCGGCCGACGCCGCCGACCCGACGATCACCGGGACACGGGGCGGGGTCGCCGTCGGCCCGGGGGCCCGGGCCGCCGTCGCCGCGGTGTCGGGCGGCGGGCAGGCGGCGACGGTCGGCACCGACTTCGTCACCCCCGTCGTGGCGCGGGTGACCGACGCCTTCGGCAACCCGGTCCCAGACGTCGCCGTCTTCTTCCCCGGGCCCGCGGCCGGCCCGGGAGCCGACTTCGGCGGCGGGCTGGTCTTGGTCACCGACGCCGCCGGGCGGGCGAGTGTCACCCCGACGGCGAACACGGCCGCCGGCGGGTACACCGTGTCCGTCACCGCGTCCGGGGTGCCCGGGGCCGCGGCATTCGCCCTGCACAACACCCCCGGCGACCCCGCCGCCGTTGTCGCGGTGTCGGGCGGCGGGCAGACGGCGACGGCGGGCGCGGACTTCCCCACCCCGCTCGCCGTCCGCGTGACCGACGCCTTCGGCAACCCCGTCCCGGGTACGGCCGTGACCTTCTCCGGGCCGGCCGCCGGCCCCGGCCCGGACTTCCCCGCCGGGGCCACGACCACGACGGACGCCGACGGCCGGGCGGG
>JAIEQO010000283.1 GCA_019747655.1 Gemmataceae bacterium
CTGGCCCGGCAGGAGAAGGAGATCGACGTCACCTACTCCAAGAAGATCGCCGAGCAGTTCCGGGAGTTCGTCGAGGCGTTGGGCGGGGTGCTCGACAAGAAGGAGCTGAAGGACCCGAACACCGGCAAGCTCCTGGGCAGCGACAAGGACGACAAGGCGGTCGCCGACCAGGCCAAGGCGTTCCGGCTGGACAACCTGGACATCCGCAGCCCGGACCACGCCAAGAAGGCGAACAAGATTTACGCCCGGCACTGGGAGCGGATCCAGTTCTTCATCGACGAGCAGGAGCGGCGGCTGAACTCGCTCAAGCGGGGCGACGAGCTGCCGTCCGGCGTCCAGCAGATGGTCAAGGTGTACGTGGCCACCAAGCGGGTGATCTCGGTCGGCGACAAGATGGCCGGCCGGCACGGGAACAAGGGCGTCATCTCGAAGGTGTTGCCCGAGGAGGACATGCCGTTCCTCAAGGACGGCACCCCGGTCGACATCCTGCTCAACCCGCTCGGGGTGCCGAGCCGGATGAACGTCGGCCAGATTCTCGAAACCCACCTGGGGTACGCGGCCGCGAAGCTGGGCTTCAAGGCCATCACCCCGGTGTTCGACGGGGCGACCGAGGAGGAAATCCGCGGGGCCCTGGAAGAGGCCGACCTGAGCCCGACGGGCAAGAGCGTGCTGTACGACGGCCGGACCGGCGAGGCGTTCGACCAGCCGGTGACGGTCGGGTACATCTACATGCTCAAGCTGCACCACCTGGTCGACGACAAGGTCCACGCCCGGGCCACGGGGCCGTACTCGCTCATCACCCAGCAGCCGCTGGGCGGGAAGGCCCGGTTCGGCGGGCAGCGGTTCGGGGAGATGGAGGTGTGGGCCCTCGAAGCCTACGGGGCCGCCTACATCCTCCAGGAACTGCTGACCGTCAAGTCCGACGACGTGGAGGGCCGGACCAAGATTTACGAGTCGATGGTCAAGGGGGAGAACACGCTGGAGGCCGGCACCCCGGCCAGCTTCGACGTGCTCACCCACGAGATCCGCGGCCTGGGCCTGAACATGCAGTTGGAGAAGAAGCGGGTGTAACCCGGTTCCCAGGGCAGGAGCCCTGGGCAACGGACGCCGGCCCCTCCGGGGCGAAGACGTCGAGCCGCGGAGCGGCGACCGTTCGTTGCCCAGGGCGGGAGCCCTGGGAACCCTGACCGACCACCACTCCTGCTCGAAAGGGGTCCCGATATGTCCACCGCCGCCGCCAACGCCGCCAGCGACACCAGCACCTACGAGCGGATCAACGACTTCGGGGCCGTCCGGATCAGCCTGGCCAGCCCCCACGACATCCGCTCCTGGAGCTTCGGCGAGGTCAAGAAGCCGGAGACGATCAACTACCGGACGTACCGGCCGGAGAAGGACGGCCTGTTCTGCGAGCGCATCTTCGGCCCGGAGAAGGACTGGGAGTGCACCTGCGGCAAGTACCGCGGGATGAAGTACAAGGGGATGATCTGCGACCGGTGCGGGGTCAAGGTGACGCACAGCCGGGTCCGCCGCAAGCGGATGGGCCACATCGAGCTGGCCGCCCCGGTCGTCCACATCTGGTTCTTCAAGGCCATGCCGTCCCGGCTCGGGACGCTCTTGGACATGAAGACGACCAGCCTGGAGAAGATCATCTACTTCCAGGACTACGTCGTCGTCGACCCCGGGCAGACGCCGCTGAAGGAGAAACAACTCCTGACCGAGGACGAGTACAAGGCCGCCCGGGCCGAGCACGGCGACGCCTTCGAGGTGGACATGGGGGCGGAGGCGGTCAAGAAGCTGCTGGAGAAGCTCAACCTGGTCGACCTGTCCCGGGAGCTGCGGGAGCGGCTGGACAAGGAGAACGCCCGGGGCGAGAAGGCCAGCAAGCAGCGGGTCAAGGAGCTGGTCAAGCGGCTCAAGACGGTCGAGGCCCTGCGGGACTCGTCCAACAAGTGCGAGTGGATGGTCCTGGAGTGCATCCCGGTCATCCCGCCGGACCTCCGGCCGCTCGTGCTGCTCGACAGCGGCAACTTCGCCACCAGCGACCTGAACGACCTGTACCGGCGGATCATCAACCGGAACAACCGGCTCAAGAAGCTCGTGGACCTGAACGCCCCCGAGGTCATCATCCGCAACGAGAAGCGGATGTTGCAGCAGAGCGTCGACGCGCTGTTCGACAACAACCGGTGCAAGCGGCCGGTGCTGGGCAGCTCGAACCGCCCGCTGAAGTCGCTGACCGACATGATTAAGGGCAAGCAGGGCCGGTTCCGGGAGAACCTGCTCGGCAAGCGGGTCGACTACTCGGCCCGGTCGGTGATCGTGGTCGGGCCGGAGCTGAAGCTCCACCAGGCCGGGCTGCCGAAGAAGATCGCCCTCGAGCTGTTCCAGCCGTTCATCATCCGCCGGCTCAAGGAGCTGCAGCACGCCGACACCATCAAGTCGGCCAAGAAGAT
>JAIEQO010000796.1 GCA_019747655.1 Gemmataceae bacterium
CTCGGGATCGACCAGAACGGCCGGGCCTACGGCCAGTTCGAGGCGACCGGGGTGCGGCCGACGTTCATCAACCGGCTGGAGGCCAAGGGGGTGAAGCTCCCGTCCAACATGTTCGCCGAGCGGACCCTGATGCGGGACTGACACTGGTGGCACAGGCATTCCTGCCTGTGCTGGATGATGAGCACAGGCAAGAATGCCTGTGCCACCCAAGCCGGTGAGATTCCGTCCGGACCGCCGACACGCCCGCCGTTCGCGCCCTAGAGTACGACACCCGCCCGGCCCCGGTGACCCGCATGGACCTCCAGCCGCTCATCCCGCTCGCCGTCGGCGGCCTCGTGGTCGCGGCCGTCGTCCTGCTGTACCTGGCCTTCGGCCGGGGCGGGGAGGGGCGGGCGGCCGACCGGCTCGACGTGCTCGTCGGCCGCAGCGCCCGCAAGGACTCGTCGGCGGATCTCTTGCTCAAGCAGGCCCTCCAGGAGGCCGACCGGCGGTCGTTCATGGACCGGCTCACCCCGCGGGCGTTCAACCTGACCCGGGTGTTCGAGCAGGCCGACGTGAACATCAAGCCGAGCGCCCTGTTCGGGATTTCCCTCGGGCTGGCGGCGGCCGGGGGGGCGGCCAGCACCTGGGCGGTGAACATCTACGTCGCCCCGGTCGGCGGGGGGCTGTGCTTCACCGTCCCGTGGCTGTGGCTCTACCTGAAGCGGGCCGGCCGGCTGAAGAAGTTCGCCGCCCAGCTCTCGGACGCGATGGAACTGGTCGCCCGGGCCCTGCGGGCCGGGCACTCGCTGGCCGCCGGGATGCACGTCGTCGCCGAGGAGATGCCCCCGCCGATCTCCAAGGAGTTCGCCCGGGTGTACGAGGAGCAGAACCTCGGCATCCCGCTGGAGGAGGCCCTGAAGGGGATGTGCGACCGGGTCCCGAACCTGGACCTGAAGTTCTTCGTCACCAGCGTGGCCATCCAGCGGCAGACCGGCGGCGACCTGGCCGAGATCCTCGACCGGATCGGGTACGTGATCCGCGAGCGGTTCAAGATCCTGGGTCAGGTCAAGGCCCTGACGGCCGAGGGGCGGCTGTCGGGGGTGGTGCTGATCGCCCTGCCGATCGGCCTGTTCCTGATGATGCTGCACATGAAGCCGGACTACGTCGAGGCCCTGTGGACGGACCCGATGGGGGTCCAGATGTCGATCGGGGCCACCGTCCTGATGCTGATCGGGGCCTACGCCATCAAGAAGATCGTGGACATCAAGGTGTAGCGGCAAGTGTGAGTGTGGGTGGTTAGTGTGAGGACGGGATCGGCTCGGCCCCGGCCGCCCCGCCTTCACTCACACTCACACTAGCCACTCACACTTTTCGGAGGGGTCGTCGTGGAGCTGTTCGCGTTCCTGTCGGCCGACGACCTGGCCCCGGTGTTCGTCTTCGCCGGCATCGTGGCCGGGACGTTCTGGCTGCTGTCCGCCCTGTCGGCCCGGAACAGCCAGGCCGAGGAGCGGCTGGCCCGGATCGGCCGGCCGAAGTCGCTGGTCGAGATCGAGCTCGACCGGGCCGACGACAAGAAGCGGTTCGCCGGGCTGAAGGACGTGTTCTCCAACCTCGGCGGGGCGATGGAGCCCCAGAGCGAGCTGGAGAAGAATTCGCTGCGGATCAAGCTGGCCAACGCCGGGTTCCGGAGCGAGCAGGCGGCCGCGGTGTACCAGGGTCTGCGGGTCGTAACGCTCGCCGCCTTCCTCCTCCCCGCCCTTTTCTTCTTCATCCTCAAAGACGGCTTCACCCTCACGTCGATCCAGTACACCGTGCTGCTCGGCGGGATCGGGTTCTACCTCCCGCAGGTCGCCCTCTGGCAGCTCCGGTCGAGCCGGCAGAAGGAGATCTTCCTGACCCTGCCGGACGCCCTCGACCTGTTGGTCGTGTGCGTCGAGTCCGGGCTCGGGCTGGACGCCGCCCTGCGGAAGGTGACGGACGAGATGAAGGGGCACGCCAAGACCATCTGCGAGGAGTTCCAACTGGCGAACCTCCAGTTGCAGATGGGCCGGCCGCGGCGGGAGGTCTTGCACGACCTCGGGGTCCGGACCGGGGTGGACGACGTCCGCAGCCTGGCCGCGATCCTGATCCAGGCCGACCGGTTCGGGTCGTCGATCGCCCAGGCCCTGCGGGTCCAGTCCGACTCGATGCGGACCCGGCGGCGGCAGCGGGCCGAGGAGAAGGCCGCCAAGACGGCGGTCCAGCTCATCTTCCCGCTGGTGCTGTTCATCTTCCCGGCCATCTTCGTGGTGCTGGTCGGGCCGGCGGCGATCCAGATTCAGCGGAACCTGCTGTCCAAGGGCGGCTGACCAACGGCGGCGGCTGACCAACGGCCGGGCCGGAGGCCCGGCGGATACCCAGGGAGGGGAGCGATGGCGACACGACTTCGGCGGGCGGCCGCGGCCGCCCTGCTGGCCGGCGGGGTGGGG
>JAIEQO010000276.1 GCA_019747655.1 Gemmataceae bacterium
GAACCGGTTGCGGAAGCAAGTGTTGTGGCCGGCCGGCGGGCCGAGCGTGGCGGCCCCTCCGCGGGGCGGGTTCGCCGGACCCCTACGATTCCCAGCGTCCGGCGGGCTTCGGCCGGGTCCGCAAAAAAGGGGGGGAGGGGGTTGGGATTCGTGTCCCCGCCTCAGCCGAGCAGCTCGGGCCGGACCCGGCCCGGGCCGCCGATCGGGTACGGCCGGCCGAGCCGGTCCCGGACCTCCCCGGCCGGGTCGACCCCGAGCAGGTGGAACAGCGTCGCCACCACGTCTTTTGGGGAGAACGGGGCCTCGGCCACGTCCCCGCCGATCTTGTCCGTCGACCCCACCACCCGCCCAGCCGCGAACCCGCCCCCGGCGAACACCGCCGAGTACGCCCGCGACCAGTGGTCCCGCCCGCCCCCGGACACGCTCTGCACCCGCGGCGTCCGCCCGTGCTCGCTCAGCACGACGACGGCGGTGCCGGCCAGCATCCCCCGGGCGTCCAGGTCTTCGAGCAGGGTGGCGAAGGCGTTGTCCAGCCCCGGCCCGAGTTCCTCCGTCATCCGCGGCTTCAGGTGGATGTGGGTGTCCCAGCCGGTGTTGTGCAGCCCGTACTCGTCCCAGCAGACGGTCACGAACTTCCCGCCGGCCTCCAGCACCCGCCGGGCCGCCAGGCACGACTGCCCGAACAGCGTCATCCCGTACCGGTCGCGGGCCGTCGGCGGCTCCCGCTGCACGTCCAGGGCGTTCCGCAGCTTGCCCGAGGCGAGCACCGACAGGGCCAGCGCCCGGTGCCGGTCGAACGGGTCCTGGGCGTCGAGGGCCCGCCGCCCGGCGTCGAGCTGGTCGAGCAGCCCGACCCGGCCGTCGAGCCGGTCGAGGGTGATCCCCTCGGCCGGGGCCGTCCCCTCGAACCGGTCGCCCGGGCGGACCCCGAGGTACGGGTCGGCGACCACCGGCTTCGGGCCCTCGGGGTCGCCCGAGTCGCGGACGACCGACCGCGTCCCCTTCGCCCGGAACTCGGCGTACACCGGGTCGTAGGCCGGGCCGAGGAACCCGCCGGTCGCCCCGGACCGGGCCGGCCCCCGCTTCGACCCGAACGGGAACGGCAGCCAGTAATTCCGCGGCACCGGCGGGGGGGCCGGGCCCGCCCGCTCCCCGAGGTAGTCGACCACCGACCCGACGAACGGCCACAGCCGGGCGTCCCGCGGGCGGGTTTCGAGCGGGATGTCGGTGAGCGGGACGCCGCTGGTGGCGAACGCGATCCCGTGAACCGGGTACGGGTGGGTGAGCGACCGGAGGACCGTCACCCGGTCGAGCAGCCGGGCCGTCCGGGGGAAGACCTCGCCGACCCGGACGCCGGGGAGGGCCGAGGGGATCGACCTGAGCGGCCCGCGGACCTCTTCGGGGGCGTCCGGCTTCGGGTCCCAGGTGTCCTGCTGGCCGGGCGAGCCCCAGAGCAGGAGGAGGATGCACCGTTCGGCCTTGCCGAACCCGTTGGCCGCCGGGACGGCCGGGGCCGGGTTGGCATTCGCCCGGGACCAGCCGGCCAGCGACAGCCCGAGCGGGGCCAGCGCCCCGACGTGCAGGAGGTCGCGGCGGGTCAGCCCGTCGCAGAGCGTCTTGCGGGAGCCGAGGACGCGGAGCATCGGTCGGTGACTCCGTCGGGGAGACGGCGGCCGCCGGGCGGATCGGTCGGCAGGTCGGTCGTCGAACGCGGCCCGGGGGGCGGCCGTGTGGGTGGCGGGTGGCGTCGGGCCTGCCACCAGTGTAGCCGCGCCGCCGCCGGCCGCAACCCGGGCCGGCCGCCGGGCGGGTCGTGCGTATCGGCCGCACGGCAAGAAATGCGAGCCGGAATGTAGCCCTTGGCAGTCAAATCCTTGCGGCCAACCGGGGGTGCGGCGGACCCACCCCCTCCCCCCCTTTTTTTGCGGACCCTGCCGAGGCCCGCCGAACGCTGGGAATCCCAGGAGTTCGGCGCAACCGCCCGGCGGAGGGGCTGTCATGCTCGGTCTCGTTTTCCGCCCCAACCGCTGCCCACGTAACCAGTTCTGCATCGACCCGACCGATGCCGGATACCGCCATAGTGGGATTCCCGGGTTTGCCCCGACGGGCCGCCGGCCGGTCGTGTTCGCGTCGTGCTGCATCGGACTACCCCCCCGACGAACCCACCCACTTCAATATTATACTTCCGTTCAGTAAATATCGAGGCCGGTAGCGGCCGAAATATTCCTGGCGTGTCCCGGCCGTCGGCTTCGCTTGGTATGGTGGAGCCCGTACCGGAGGGCGCCGCCCGTGTCCGAACGTGACATCTTCCTGTCGGCCCTGGACATCCCCGATCCCGTGGCCCGGGCCGCGTTCCTGGACCGGGCCTGCGGCGACCCGGCCGTCCGCCGGCGGCTGGACGTGCTGTTGGGTGCCCACGCCGCCGGGCCGCCCCCGGCCCCGCCCGCCCC
>JAIEQO010000875.1 GCA_019747655.1 Gemmataceae bacterium
GTTTTTGTGGTGGTGGGGGGGGGGGGGGGGGGGGCCCCCCCTGTCCCCCGGGTGGGGGGGGGGCCCCCCCCCCCCCCCGCTCGCCGAGCCATCACCCGGCCAGCCGGACGGCCGCGTAGCCCAGCCCGACCCCGGCGGCCAGGACCAGCACGCCGGCGGCCGCCAACACCCCCACCGACACGCCCCGCCGCGGGGCGGGTTCGGGGGTCGGGGCCGGCTCCGCCTGCCGGGCTTCTGGGGCCGGGGTCGGGTCGGCGACCGTCGGCCGGGCCATCTCGGCCGTGATCTGGGCCCACGGGCAGGTGTCGCCCGCCGGCTCCCGGGGGGGCGGTTGGCGGACCACCTCGGTCAGCCCGCAGATGCCCGACCGGCTGTACCGCCCCGGCCGGGGCTCCGGCAGGTCGAAGCTGATGAACGCCCCGTCGTCCTCCACCTCGACCGCCCCGGCCGCCAGGCCGTCCACCCGGGCGGCCACCCCGGCGGCCGACTGGAGCCGGGTGTTCGGGTCCTTCGCCAGGAGGCGATGGACCACCTCGGCCACGGCCGGGGGCACGTCCGGGCGGACCCGGCCGACCGGCTCGGGGGGCGTCGTGCGGTGCCGCCGGAGCTTGTCGGCGGCGTCCCCGCCGGGGAACGGCGGGCGGCCGGTGAGCAGGAAGTAGAACACCCCGCCGAGGGCGTACAGGTCGGCCCGGTGGTCGCCCCCGGCCGGGTCGGCGGCCTGCTCCGGGGCGGCGTAGTCCGGGTCGGCCGCGGCCAGCCGCCCGACCCCCCACCCGCCGACCTTGACCGCGCACCCGGGCAGGCTCTTCGACGGCCGGGCCACCAGCACCGCGTCCGGCGAAAGGCTTCGGTGGGCCAGCCCGTTCTCGTGGGCGTGCCCGAGCCCGACGGCGGCCTGGCGGATCAGCTCGCACGCCTCGGCCACCGGGAGCGGCCCCCGCTCGGCCACCAGGGCGGCGAACGACGGCCCGTCGACGCACTCCCGGACCAGGTAACAGCGGTCGCCGACCCGGTTGGCGTCGTAGGTGGTGACGACGTTCGGGTGGTTCAGCCGGGCGGCCGCCCGGGCTTCCCGGTCGAACAGCTCCCGGGCGTCGGCCGTGCCGGTCAGGTCGGCCCGCAGGAGGTCGATGGCCACGGCCCGGTTCATGGCCCGGTGGACGGCCTTGTACGCCCGCCCGGCCGGTCCCTTCCCGAGCTGGTCTTGGATGACGTACCCGTCGAGGACGAACCCGTCGGCCCGGCCGGCGAGCAACCGGTCGGCCTGGAACCGGGTCAGCAGCCCGGCCGCGACCAGGGCCTCGGCCGACCCGTCCGTCGCCCGGGCCTTGGCCGCTTGGCCGGGGGTCCATAGGCCGGCCGCCTCGGCCGCGGCGAGCAGGTCGGGCGGGGCGGTCTGGGTGCGGTCGGAGGTGGTCATGGGGACCGTCCGGGGCGGGAACGCCGAACTCTAGAAGACGAATCCGCCGCCGGGTGGGCCCCGGCCACGGCACCCAAGAAGACGACGGACGACGGCCCGGCTCATGTCACAAGCCGGTAACGGCCGGGCCGAATGTTGAGGGGGCGAAGAGACCCCACCCCCTATCCCCCTCCCCCGCGGGGGGAGGGGGGACTAGACCAACACCCGCCTCGGCTACCGTCGTAACCTGCCGCTCTGCGGCACCATTCCTGTTCCCCCTCTCCCCGCGGGGGAGGGGGTTAGGGGGTGGGGTTCCGAAACTTTCCGCTCGCATCGGCCGGGCGGATCGGCTACCCTGATGAACAGTCCGTGAAACTCCGCCGGTTTTTCCCGCCTGCCCGCCGCCCGCCACGGCCCGCCCTGGGCCGCCCGCCGCGAGGTCAATTCGCATGCCCTCCCTCCGCCGCCCGGCCGTTGCGCTCGCGCTCGCACTCGCCACCGGGGGGCTCACGCCCCCCGCCCGCCTCGTCGCGGCACCCCCGGCCGACCCCGCCGACCGGGCCGCCGTCATCGGCCAGCCGGCCGCCGTCGAGGTCTTCCCCCCGGCCGTGACGCTCACCGGCCCCCGTGACGCCCGGCAGCTCGTCGTCACCGGCAAGTACCCCGACGGCTCGGCCCGCGACCTGACGGCCGTGGTCGAGGCCCGGGTCGAGCCGGCCGGGGTCGTCGAACTGAAGGACGGCCTGTACCTCCGGCCGACCGCGAACGGGGCCGCCACGGTGGTGATCGCGGCCGGCGGGAAGGAGGTCCGGGTGCCGGTGACGGTGGCCGCGATGGACGCCCCGAGCCCGGTCAGCTTCCGCCGGGACGTGGTCGCCGCCCTGAACGTCGGCGGGTGCAACATGGGGGCCTGCCACGGCACCCCGAGCGGCAAGAACGGGTTCAAGCTGTCGCTCCGCGGGTTCGACCCGGCCGCCGACTTCCTGCAACTGACCCGCGAGCAGTTCGGCCGGCGGGTGGACAAGCACGACCCCCGGGCCAGCCTGATG